>JASHQG010000092.1 GCA_030037665.1 Acetobacteraceae bacterium | reverse complement strand
TGAACCCGAGCTCGAACCAGACTGTTTTCGATGGCCGCAACAACAAGGTGTGGGTGCAGCTCCTCACAGCCGGGGTGTCGGTCCGCTTCTGATCGCTGATGCCGCGCCATGCCCGCGCGCCTGGGCCGCGATGGTCGTCCGGCACCGGCGCGAGGGGACCGCTGGCGGCGGCCTGCGTCGCTCTGTCGGGGACGGCGTGATTTCGGCGCCGGCGCAACTGCGCTAGTCTCCTGGCGCATGTCGGGGGAGAGGTTCGCATCGTTTGCTACCGCCATCGGTGTCTGCGCTATCGCGTGGAGCGAGCGCGGCGTGTGCGGCGTGCAGCTGCCGGAACGCCACGAGCAGGCGACGCGACACCGTCTGCTCCGGCGCTTCCCCGGTGCCGTTGAGACACTGCCCGATGGCCCCATGCAGCATGCGATCGATGGCATCGTGGCTTTACTCCGTGGCGAGGCGAGGGATCTCTCCTTCGTCACGCTCGACATGGAGGGCGTTCCGCCGTTCCGGCAGTCGATCTATGCGGTGCTGCGCGCTATCCCGCCTGGCGGCGCGCTGTCCTATGGCGAGGTCGCGACGCGGCTTGGTGAGCACGTAACGGCGCGTGATGTGGGCGAGGCGATGGGCAAGAATCCGTTTCCCATCGTCGTGCCGTGCCATCGGGTGGTGGGGAGCGGTGGACGGATTGGCGGTTTTTCGGCCAACGGTGGCGTCGCCACAAAGCTGCGATTGCTGAACATCGAGCGCGCGCAGCCAAGCGGGCCAGCCGGGTTGTTCGACAGATTGCCGTTGGCCGTGTCACCGCGGCGGCGTTGACACCGCCGGCGAGCGCGGCTCCCCCACGGATGATCGCTCCATCTATCTCCCAAGCGTCGGCATCACATATTCGGGTCCGCGTCGTGCACCGCCGGGCCAGCGCTGCATCACGGCCTTGTAGCGGGTGTAGAACCGCACGCCCTCCGGCCCGTAGATGTGATGGTCGCCGAACAGGGAACGCTTCCATCCGCCGAACGAGTGATAGGCCATCGGCACCGGGATCGGCACGTTCACACCGACCATGCCGATCTGAACTGCGTTGGCGAAATCGCGTGCCGCGCCACCGTCGGCGGTGAAGATGGCGACCCCGTTGCCGTATTCGTGCGCGTTCACCATGCGCGTCGCACCGGCGAGGTCCGGGGCACGAACGACGCTCAGCACCGGGCCGAAAATCTCCTCGCGGTAGATGCGCATGTCGGTGCGCACCTCGTCGAACAGGCAGCCGCCGATGAAGTAGCCGTTCTCGTAACCTTGAAACTTCATGTTCCGGCCATCGACGACCAGCTTCGCACCTTCCTTCACGCCGAGATCGACGTAGCCTTTGACCTTCTCACGGTGCTCTTTCGTTACCAGCGGTCCCATCTCGGCATCCGGGTCGGTGCCGGGGCCAATCTTCAGCGCGCGCACGCGCGGCTCCAGCTTCTTCACCAGCGCATCGCCGACATTGCCGACGGCAACCGCAACCGAGACCGCCATACACCGCTCGCCGGCGGCGCCGTAGGCCGAGCCCATGAGCGCGTCGACCGCATCATCCAGATCAGCGTCCGGCATCACCACCAGATGGTTCTTCGCTCCACCCAGCGCCTGCACGCGCTTTCCGGCGGCCGTGCCGCCGCGATAGATCGTCTCGGCGATCGCCGTCGAACCGACAAAGCTGATCGCGGCGATGTCGGGGTGGGCGATGATCGTCTCGACCGCCTCGCGCGCGCCCTGTACCACGTTGAAGACGCCGTCAGGCAGACCCGCTTCCGTGAGCAGTTCGGCCAGTTTCAACGACGCGGACGGGTCCTTCTCCGAAGGCTTCAACACGAAGCAGTTGCCGCAGGCCAACGCGACTGGCGCCATCCAGAGCGGCACCATCAGCGGGAAATTGAACGGTGTGATGCCGGCAACAATGCCGAGCGGCTGACGCACCGACCACGAATCCATACCCGTGGCGATCAGATCGCTGTATTCGCCCTTGGTCAGATGCGGGATGCCACAGGCGAATTCCACCACCTCGAGGCCGCGCGTCACTTCACCATCAGCGTCCGACAGCACCTTGCCATGCTCTGACGTGATGATCGCGGCGAACTGGCTGCGGTCGCGCTCGAGCAGTTCCTTCAGCTTGAACATGACGCGCGCGCGGCGGAGCGGCGGCGTGCTGGCCCACGCGGGAAACGCCGCGGCGGCGGCGGCAACGGCCTTGTTGACGTCAGCTGCGTCGGCGAGCGCGACGCGCGCGGTGAGTTCGCCCGCCGCCGGGTTAAACACATCGCTGAACTTGCCGCTGGTGCCCGCGACCGGCTTTCCGCCGATGAAATGGCCGATTTCGCGCATGATGTTCCTCCGCAGTCCTCGTGCGTTGGGATTAGGCCGATTTCGCCTGCCGGGCTAGACGGGCGCGACGCGCGCAGCCGGTCGTGCGATAGGGCGTTTCGGCCGGCAACACCGGCCCGGGGCCGGCACGTCTTGTGCGGTTGTCCGCAGTGGCTCCGGCAGACTATCTCCACGCTTGCGGAAACGGCATCCGGATGGACCATGCGCGCACGCGATCTCGGTCTGGCCTGTGGCTCGCTCACGCCAGGCGCACGCAACAGCATCGCCGATGTGCCGGGCGTTGGTGTGGGTCACACGACTCTGAACGAAGGCGACATCCACAGCGGCGTCACCGCGATCGTGCCACATGCCGGGGATCTGTTCCGCGACAAACTGCCGGCCGCCGCCGTGGTGTTGAACGGCTTCGGCAAGAGTATCGGCCTGATGCAACTCAACGAACTTGGAACGCTCGAAACGCCCATCCTGTTGAGCAATACGTTTGCCGTCGGGACCTGCGCGAATGCGCTGATCCGCCGTGCCATCGCCGGAAACCCGGAGATCGGCCGGCGTAGCGGAACGGTGAATCCCGTCGTGCTCGAGTGCAACGACGGCTACCTGAACGACATTCAGGCGATGGCGGTGACCGAGGCGCATGCGTGCGCTGCGATCGAAGCGGTACGCGCCGACTTCGCGGTGGGTAACGTCGGCGCCGGCACGGGCATGAGCTGCTTCGGCCTCAAAGGCGGAATCGGCAGCGCCTCTCGCCGTCTCCGGCTGGATGAGAGAAACCATCACCTCGGCGTGCTGGTGCTGGCGAATTTCGGCAACGCCGGCGATCTCGTCCTGCCGGGTGGTCGGCGCATTCCGGCCGCCGCGCCAGGTGAGCCGGAGGCCGGCTCGTGCGTCGCGGTCATCGGGACCGACATTCCGCTCGAGCATCGGCAGCTGCGTCGTGTGGCGGCGCGCGCCGGCGTCGGCCTCGCCTGGTGCGGCGCCTTTTGGGGAGCCGGCAGTGGGGACATTGCGCTGGCCTTCACGACGGCCAACCCGGTGCCCCAGCGGCCGGACACCAGTCTGTTATCGCAGCGTGTGCTGGCCGAGCCCTGCATCGATCTCTTGTTCCGCGCCGCGGCTGAGGCAACAGAAGAGGCCGTATTCGACGCCCTCGCCGCCGCGGATACGGTCGCGGGCCGCAACGGCCATCGGCGGATCAGTCTTCGCGAGATTCTGAGTCGTTGACGCTGCCGTCCGGTGTCTCTTCGTCGGCCGTGCCCGCGCGGGCGCGCCGGTCCGCGTGTTCGTGGAAACGCGCCAGCCTGTTGTATCCGGCGGCGAGGCCGAGGTAGATCAGCCGCAGTTCCGGCGCCTTGATCTGTTGCGCGCGCCGCGCAAGCTCCGCGCCGCGCTGGCGATATCCGTGGCCGTCGATCATCTGACCGCGTGGTTGCCCCACTGGTTCGTCCGGGACGCAAACGGGGGCGGTTGCAGCTGGTTCCAATCCGGTTTCTTCAGAAAACATTGAGCTGGGATCACGGGGTTGGTGGAACGCACTGCCGCGCCCGAACCGCACGCCGAATACCCGCGGACGCTCTTGAACGCACACGCCGCTTTGCCCATCTTTGAGGTGTCCGGAATGCCCGATCGGGGTTTCGGGGCGTTACGCAGGGTCGGCCCAGCCGGGCGGCCCGAACCATAGACCTTGCTCTTGCAGGAGGTTGTCAATGACGACGTTCGACTTCTCACCACTCTTTCGTACCGCCATCGGCTTCGATCGCATGGCCCGCCTGATGGACAGCGCGATTGCCGGCACCGAGGCGCCCAGCTATCCGCCTTACAACATCGAGAAGACCGGCGATGACACCTACCGCCTCACGATGGCGGTGGCCGGCTTCCGTCCCGAGGATCTCGACATGACCGTGAAGGAGAACACGCTGGTGATCTCCGGTCGCGTGTCGGGCGAGACCAACAAGGGTGAAGTGCTGTATCGCGGTATTGCCGGCCGCGCATTCGAGCGCCGCTTCGTCCTCGCCGACCACATCGTGGTCGAGGGCGCCGATCTCGTGAACGGCCTGCTGCATGTGGGCCTGAAGCGCGTGGTGCCCGAGGCACTGAAGCCGCGCAAGATCGCCATTGGCGCGAGCGCACCGAGCGCGATCGCCAACGATGCGAAGGCGACTGCCGAGGCGGCGTAACCCCCTCGGTTGACGGCGAAGGGGCCGGGTTTCCGGCCCCTTTTCGTTTGCGCGCGACCTCGGCCAGCCCGATCGTTGCCGCGATTGCCGCCACCGGGGACGCGGCGTGCGAGTTTCCGCATTCACAGTCTCGATCGGTGCTGATTGAGGCCCCGGCGCAAGATGCCCGTCACCCCGGATGGTCGCTGGCTACGGCCGTTCGCTGCCGGCGTGCCGCTCGGCATGCGACGTCACCGCAGTCATTGAATTCATAGGCCGGCAGGCCGGAAGAGGCCGCCGCCCCACACCCACCACGAATGACGCATCAGCTGTGGCACTGCCTCGGCTGCGAGCTCTGGCGTTGCAAACAACCCGAAGCAGGTAGCCCCGGAGCCACTCATACGGGCCAGCAGACAGCCCGGCTGTGCGGCCAGCGCTGAGAGGACGGCGTCAATTTCGGGACAGAGGCTGCGCGCAGGCGCCTCGAGATCGTTGCGCAGCCCTTGCAGGTCCGCCGCCATGGCTGTGGCGTCGTCCCAGCGGGCCGGCAACCGCGGCTCTGTCGAAAACGCGCCAGCGCGCGCGCGAAACACCGACGCGGTGGCGACCGCAACGCCCGGATTGGCCAGAACCACGCCGCAATCCGGCAGCTCTGGCGCCGGCTCCAGGCGCTCCCCGATGCCGCCCATGCGGTGCGGCTTAGACGCCAGGCACACGGGCACGTCGGCACCGAGCGCCAGCGCGATCCGTGCGAGCCCGTCCGCATCCGCCGCCCGGTTCCACAACCGACGGAGCGCGCGCAGTGTCGCTGCGGCATCGGCCGAGCCGCCGCCAATGCCGGATGCCACGGGCAGGCGCTTGTCCAGCGTCAGGCGCGCCTGCGCCGACCGGCCAATCTCCGTTGCCAGAGCGCGTGCCGCGCGCAGCACGAGATTGTCATCGTCGCCTTGCAGTGCCGAAGCGAACGGGCCGGTCAGCAACAGCGACAGATCATCGGCGGGTGCGGCCTCAACCAGGTCGCCCACGGATGCGAAAACCACCAGGCTGTCGAGCAGGTGCAATCCGTCGTCGCGCCGGCCTGTGACGTGCAGGTAGAGGTTCAGCTTGGCCGGCGCATGCTCTGTGACCGCGGCGTCGCGGCGCGGCGTCACTGCCCGCTGACCACGGCGCCGCCCTTCGGCAGCTGCAGCTTCGCCTCGAGCTTCGTCGCGTCATCCGGCGTCGGGTTGAGTGTCAGTGCGCGGCGCCATTGATAGCGGGCCTCCAGATTGCGTCCCGCGGCGGCATAGGCATCGCCGAGATGCATGTTGATCGTCGAGTCCTCAGGTTCGAGCTCGACCGCCCGCTGCAGCATGGCAACGGCCTGCGCCACCTCGCCTTGGCGCAGCATGACAAAGCCCAGGCTGTCGATGATTGCGCCATCGTTCGGTCGCCCCGCGGCGGCTTTCTCCAGCATCTGCCGCGCCTGACCGAGGTGCTGGTCCTTGTTTGCCCAACTGTATCCAAGATAGTTCAGCACCGACGGCTGATCGGGCGCGAGGCCGAGGGCGTGCCGGAAGTCCGCTTCGGCCCGCGGCCAGTCATGCGACTGATCGTAGGCGATGCCGCGCTGGTAGAACACCGGCCAGTCGCTTCCGCGTGCCGGACGCATGCGATCGATGGCTTGGCTGTACGCCGCTGCCGCCTCCCGGAATTTGTGCGTTTCGCTGTAAATGTCACCTTCCACGATTCCCGGAAGCGGGCTGTCGGGGAACTGCGCCGCGAGGCGGTCGAGATCGTGCAGCGCGTCTGCCGCGCGGCCGACCTGCGCGGTCAATGCGGCCCGGCGCAGCACGATGACAGGACTGAGCGGGTCACTGTCGGACAGGCCGGCCAGCATGCTCAGTGCTTGCGCGTTTTGGCCGGCGTCGGAGAGGAGCTCCGCCCCCACGAGCCGCGCGGCGGTGAAGTCAGGCCGCAGGTCAAGCGCAAGGCGCAGCATGATCATCGCGAGGTCGCTCGAATCGCCTCCGCGCAACGCAGCGGCCAGAGCCAGGTAGGCTTCGGCAATGCCGTCAGCCGGCCCGGTGACGGGCCGCTGCCCGGTGGCCGCGAGCAGTCGGGGCAAAGCAATGGCCATGTCGGGTGCCGCGTCGGCAAGGTCGGCCAGCGTGCGCGCGGCCTCCGCCGACTGGCCGTCACGTGTCTCCCAGCTCGCCAGTATCTGCGCCAGCCGCAGGTTGAGGTCCGGCATCTCGGCGTCGGCGATGCGATAGAGTTTCGCGGCATCGGCCGGCCGGTTGGCCAGGTCGGCGATCATTGCGGCATGCAGCGCGAACAGGCCGCGGAACTGCCGGCCACCGATGAGCGGCTGCAGCGTGGCCAGCGCTCTGTCGGTGTGCCCGTCTCCAGCCTTGACCCAGGCCAGCATGAGGGGCTGCAGGAGCTGTGTCAGCCCCTCGCGCGGCATCGCGCGCAAGCGTGTCTCCGCCGCTGCCCAGTGGCCCGCCCGCACCTCCTGGTTGACCAGCAGCACCTGCGCGATCTGGTTGTCGGGCAGTTGGCGCGCCAGCGCCTCCGCCGCGTCGTAGCGTCCGTCCAGCAGTGAAGCGATGAACGCCTGCTGCACCAACCCAGAGTCGTGCGGCTGCACGGCGAGCGCCTTGTCGAATGCGCCGGCAGCGATCGCGGGATCGGCTTGCAGTTCGGCGACGTGGCCGACCAGGATATCCGCGTCCACGCCGGTCGGCGCAAACGAGGTGGCCTGCGGCCCATCGGAGAGGGGTTCTGCCGCCGCACAGGCGGACAACAGAGAGAGCACCAGAAGAGAAGTCCGGGTCAGACGACGAGCTTGCTGCATGTCTGCCATGTACTTCACGGCCGCGCGAAGTGTCATGCGGATTTGTCCCACTGCGGCGAAAAAGTGACCGACCTCCGCGCCCTGTCAACGTGAGGCTGCAAGGCTGAAGCAACCACCTGCGACGATCGTTTCGACCGTTTGCTCGGGCAATGACCGCGGAGAGTGAGCATCACATTCCGCCTGGATAATTGGGTCCGCCGCCACCTTCCGGCGGAACCCAGTCGATGTTCTGCATCGGATCCTTGATGTCGCAGGTTTTGCAGTGCACGCAATTCTGCGCGTTGATCTGCAGACGCGGTTCGCCTTCCTCGACCCCGACCACTTCGTAGACGCCGGCGGGACAGTAACGCTGCTCCGGACTGCGGTAGCGGTCCCAGTTCAGACGGATCGCGAGTTCCGGGTCGCGCAGATGCAGATGGGGCGGCTGGTTTTCTTCATGGTTCGTGTTGCTGATGAACACCGAGGAGAGCCGGTCGAA
>JASHQG010000091.1 GCA_030037665.1 Acetobacteraceae bacterium | reverse complement strand
TGCCGAGACCCCGCCGTGCCAGAGCGAGCGCCGCGCCCATGTGCGTCGCATCGTCGTCGATCATGCCGGATGGTAAACCGCGCGCGCCTGAGGCGAGAAGGCTGATGCGGCAATCACGTTGCAGCCCCGACGAATTCGCCGCGCGCATCGATCCCCAAATGTTCTGCCGATGCATGCGGCTGCGCAGATTGTGTATTGCGTAAAGGCAACAAATCCCGCCTCTCTGCCTCGTTGCGAACTGCACACGACGAGCCGTGTCGCAGAGCGACCATCTCACGCGGTGTTTCGGTCGTTCTTGGCCTTGAAGCAAAAACCGCTGCTGATCGCGGGCAGAGGGAGTGGCGCGATCGACACGCCAGTCGGCCGCGATGAGTCTTCAATCGGTCTCTGCCAGCGAGCCGACGAAATCCTCGAAATCCTTCGCTTCTCTAAAATTACGGTACACGCTCGCGAACCGCACATACGCCACCGGATCGAGTTCCTTCAGCGTATCCATCACGAGTTCGCCGATCTGCTTGCTCGGGATGTCGCTTTCACCGCTCGCTTCCAACTGTCGGACAATACCGTTGATGATTCGCTCGATCCGCTCTTCCTGGATCGGCCGTTTGTTCAATGCGGTGCGGATCGAGCGCGCGAGCTTGTCGCGGTCGAACGGCACGCGGCGGCCGTCTGACTTGATGACCGTAAGTTCGCGCAACTGGGTTCGTTCAATCGTCGTGAAGCGCTGGCCGCAATGTGCGCAGAAACGCCGGCGACGGATGGCTGCGCCGTCTTCGGACGGACGGCTGTCCTTCACCTGTGTATCTTCGTTGCCGCAAAACGGGCAGCGCATGGGTCAGTCTCCGCGATAGACGGGGAAGCGCGCGCAGAGTTTCTGCACCTCGGCCGCGACCGCCTTTTCCGCCACCTCGTTGGTGGCGTCATTGGAGCGCGAAAGTCCTTCGAGCACCGTGTCGATCATCTCGCCCACCAGGCGGAATTCCGCCGCACCGAACCCCCGCGTGGTCGCGGCCGGCGAGCCGAGCCGGATCCCCGACGTGATCGTCGGCTTCTCGGGATCAAACGGAATAGCGTTCTTGTTGGCGGTGATGTGCGCGCGTTCCAGGCTGGCCTCGGCCGCCTTGCCAGTCACGCGTTTGGGCCGGAGATCGGCCAGCATCAGATGGCAATCCGTGCCGCCGGTTACGATCGCCGTGCCGCGTTCGATCAGCGTTTCCGCCAGCACGCGGGCATTGTCGACGACGGCTTTCTGGTAGAGATGGAATTCCGGCCGCAATGCTTCGCCGAACGCCGCGGCCTTGCCGGCGATGACATGCATCAGCGGACCGCCCTGCAGGCCGGGAAACACGGCGCTGTTGATCTTCCTGCCGATGTTCGGGTCGTTGGCGAGAATCATGCCGCCACGCGGGCCGCGCAGTGTCTTGTGCGTGGTGGTCGTCACCACATGCGCATGAGGCAGCGGCGTGGGGAAGAGACCGGCGGCGACCAGACCGGCGAAATGCGCCATGTCCACCATCAGGTAGGCGCCGACCTCATCGGCAACGCGGCGGAAGCGCGGGAAGTCGATGAAGCGGGGATACGCCGAGCCGCCCGCAATGATGAGCTTGGGCCGGTGCTCCCGCGCCAGGCGCTGCATTTCCTCGTAATCGAGCAGACCGTCTTCGGGACGGACGCCGTATTGCACGGCGCGGAACCATTTACCGGAGAGGTTTGGCGCCGCACCGTGTGTCAGGTGGCCGCCGGCAGCGAGCTTCATCCCGAGAATGATGTCACCCGGCTGCAGCAGGGCGAGGAAGACGGCTTGGTTGGCCTGGGCGCCCGAGTGGGGCTGGACATTGGCGAACGCGCAGCCAAAGAGCTGCTTCGCCCGATCGATCGCGAGTTGCTCCGCCACGTCGACGTAGAGGCAGCCGCCATAATAGCGGTGCGCGGGGTAGCCTTCCGCGTATTTGTTCGTGAGCACCGACCCCTGGGCTTCCAGCACCGCGGCGGACACGAGGTTTTCGCTTGCGATGAGTTCGATGCCGTCCTGCTGGCGACCGAGCTCGGCGCCAATGGCGGCGGCAAGCTCGGGATCGGTTTCTGCCAGGGGCGCGCCAAAAAAGCGCGTTGACGCCACGGCGGAGCGCTGCTCATTCATGACTGGCCGGCCGGAACTGTGCGGGAGAGGCCTCTAGCATGAGCCTGCCCGCGCCGCGAGAGGGACGCAATTTACTTTGACAACAAATCTCGTTCCATGTGGAACGTGCGGCCGACCGGGGCTGATCTATCCCACGTGGACCATACCCTTCTCCTGGAGATACTGCACCACACGCTCGGCAGACGCCTCGGGCGGAACCTCGAGCGTGGGCAGGCGGATATCCGGGTCCACCGGTTCCTCATAGGGCGCATCGACGCCCGTAAAATTCCGAATCCCTCCCGCGTCCGCCCGACGATAGAGGCCTTTCGGGTCTCTCCGTCGGCATTCGTCAATCGGCGTGTCGACAAAAATCTCGATGAACTCCCCTTGTTCGACCGTGTCCCGCGCCAGGATCCGCTCGCGACGATACGGCGATATGAAGGAGACCAGCACGATCAGTCCGGCTTCGACAAAGAGCTTGGCGACCTCCGCCACGCGACGAATGTTCTCAACCCGGTCGGCTTCGCTGAATCCGAGGTCCCGGTTGAGGCCATGACGGACATTGTCCCCGTCGAGGACCATCGTGTGGCACCCAAGCGAGTGCAGGCGCTTTTCAACCAGATTGGCGATGGTGGACTTGCCCGCGCCGGAGAGGCCAGTGAACCACAAAACACCCGGCTTTTGCCCGTTCTGCGCCGCACGGGCGGCCTTATCGACATCCAGCTGATGCCAGTAGACATCCTCGCGCGTGCTGCGTACGCCGATCACCATGCCGGCACCGGCTGTGCCGCGTGTCAATCGATCGACGAGAATGAACCCCCCCAGCGGGCGACAGTCGTCGTACGGCTCGCAGACCAGAGGTTGCGACAGTGACAGCGAGACCCGGCCGATCTCATTCATGACGAGTTCGCGGACGGAAGATTCCTTCATGGAATCAAGGTCGAGACGGCTGGAGATCTCGGCAATCGTTCCCATGACAGTTTGCGTGCCAAGCATCACCTGGTAGGCGCGTCCCCGGAACAGGGGTGTGTCGTCCATCCACACAACCCAGGCGTCGATCCGATCCGCCAGCGCCGGAAGCGGTGCGGTTGCGAGCACGTCGCCCCGCGATACATCGATGTCCCGGTCGAGCACGACGGTCATTGGATCGCCGGAGGTCACAGAATCGCGGCAACCGTCGAAGGTCATGATACGCGCGACCTTCGCCTCCATCCGCGAAACGGTGTTCGTGACGGTATCTCCGACCCTGAGCGAGCCTGCCACGCCCGTGCCCGCGTAGCCCCGGAAGGTGGGGTCCGGCCGGCTGACGAGCTGAACCGGCATACGGAACGGCCCCGGGGTCGTCTCGCCGCCCGGCTCGGCCCCCTCGAGCGCCTCCAGGAGGGAGCTTCCCTGATACCACGACATGCGGGTGCTGAGCGTGGTGACATTGTCTCCGTCGCGGGCGCACACCGGAATCGCGATGACGGAGAGCGCGCGCAGCATTCCGAGCATGCTGTGAAAACTCGCCACCGTCCGCTCGAACGTCGCCTGGTTGAACCCGACCAGATCCATCTTGTTGACGACGAGCACGACGCCGCGGATGCCCAGAAGCGACGCAATGGCCGCATGGCGCCGGGTCTGCTCGACCACGCCCTTGCGGGCATCGATCAGCACGATCGCCAAGTCCGAGGTTGACGCCCCGGTGACCATGTTGCGCGTGTACTGAGGGTGACCCGGCGCGTCGGCGAGAATGAACCGCCGCCGTGGCGTTTCGAAATAGCAGTAAGCCACGTCGATGGTGATCCCCTGGTCGCGCTCAGCGACGAGGCCATCCACGAGCAGCGCGTGGTCGATCCCGCCGTCGACCGTTCCAAATCGCCGGGAATCACGCTCGAGCGTCGCCAACACGTCGTCCGGGATCGTGCCGCACTCAAACAGCAAACGTCCAACCAGCGTCGACTTGCCATCGTCCACGCTGCCACAGGCCAGGACACGGAGGACGGAATCGGGCATTAAAAGTGGTTCCTATTGACATAACGCATTTGGGTCCCCATATGCTGGAGCATGAAGCTCACGACTTTCCTCGCCCGATATGGCACCGATGAAGCTTGCCGCGCCCATCTTGAAAGCGTGCGGTGGCCTCGTGGGCCGGTCTGCGACCGATGCGGCTCTGTCGATGACGCATCGCCAGTCGCCAGACGGCCGGGCGTCTATCGCTGCCGGGCGTGCGGAAAGGACTTTCGCGTCACAGTCGGCACGCCGATGGAGGACAGCCGGCTTCCCCTGCGAACCTGGTATCTCGCGATGTATCTGATCCTCGCCAGCTCCAAGGGCATCAGCAGCGTCAAGCTGGGCGAGCAGCTCGGGATTACGCAGAAGTCGGCATGGTTCCTCGGCCACCGCATCCGCGCCCTGCTCGATAGCGGCGAGAAGCTGCCGCTCTCCGGTATCGTCGAGGCTGACGAGAGCTATATCGGCGGCAAGGCCCGCAATCTCCGCAACAACGCGCCGCGTCCCAGCAGGGGCCGTGGCACCCAGAAGCCGATGTTGTTCGCCGCTATCGAACGGGACGGGCAGGCGCGCACCGCGCGGATCGCCTCGGCCAAGATCGACGATATCGCGCCTCTGCTCTGGCAATGGACTGATGGCGGTCGGGCCGCGCTCTGCTCTGACGAGCTTGCAACCTACCGATGGATCGGCCGCAGGATGGATGGTCACCTCGCCGTCAACCATGCCCGGCGCGAGTTCGCACGAACCACGCGCTCTGGCGTCCGTGCTCACGTGAACACCGTCGAGAGCTTCTTCGGCCTGTTCAAGCGCGCGATCGTCGGCGTCTGGCACTGGATCAGCGGCAAGCACTTGCACCGCTACGCGGCCGAGAACGGCTTTCGCTGGAACCACCGCGAGGATGTTGCCGACCGGATCGCGCGTTGCCTGATCGGTCAGCATGGCCGGCTGTCCTGGAAAGAGCTGGTTCGATGAACGTCCTTCAGGCCAGCAAGGGCAAGCTCTATGCCGGGAAAGCGCGCTCCAATGCCGTTGCCCGGGCGGGCGGACAATGTCGCTATCTCTGGAACCTGTTTCTGGCCGAGAGCGTCGAGCGCTATCGGGTTGAAAAGAAGTTCGTCTTCTTTTGCGAGATGTCGGCACGGTTGCCGAAGCTTCTGAAATCCTACCCGAAATTGGACGGACTGCCGCACCGCGCCGCTCAGATGACCGTGCAGCGGCTCGATGATGCCCTGCGTGGCTGCTTCAAGGGGTCCGCGAACCGTAAGGGCTTTCCTCGGTTCAAGCGGCGTGACGACCGCTCGGACGGGTTCAGTTTCGTGGCACGGGAGTGCCGCTTCGAACCCGGCCGCGTGCGGCTGCCCAAAATCGGCTGGCTCCGCGTGCGTGGCCTCTCCCTGCCCGAGGGGATCGATCTTGGCAACAAGCCGGTAGCCGTGACCCAAGCCCCGGATGGCTGGCACCTCGCGGTGCAGTTCGACGCGCCACCGAAGAATTATGGTGCTCCGCAGAAGCCGGTCGTGGGGATCGATGGCGGCTTGAACGATACGCTGGTCTTCTCCGATAACCGGCGCGTCGAGGCGTACCGGCCCGCGAAGAAGGCGGCGAAGCGTATCCGCCGCTTGAACCGCGAGCGTGACCGACGCCGCAAGGGCAGTGTGAACCGGCGCCGCACAGTCGCCCGGCTCGGGCGTGTGCACCGGACAGTGCGCAATCAGCGGCAGAATTTCTTGCACAAGACGACCACGAAGCTGGTTCGACGTTATGCCGGCTTCGGAGTCGAGGATCTCAGCCTGAAAGGGCTGATGCGCACCCGGATGGCGAAGTCCTTCGCCGATGCCGGGTTGGGCGAGCTGTATCGACAGCTTGCCTACAAGGCCGAGTGGGCCGGTCGGGAACAGCGCCAGATGCCGCGCTTCGAGCGCAGCACGGGGGTGTGCCCCGATTGTGGCGTAGTGGGCCCGAAATTGCTCCTGTCCGTGAGGACGTGGCGATGCGAAGGCTGTGGAGTGGAACACGATCGCGACGTTGCTGCTGCGAGAATTGTTCTGCTTCGCGCGGTACCGCAAGCGGTGCGGGAACCGGCCGGGGGCACCCGGCGAAAGCGAGGCTCTGCCGTTCGTGGCGGGGGTCGGGCGAACGCTCGGTCTAGTCACGGCGGGTCACCTTCGAATGTTGATAGGACGCATTGAAATGCGTTATGTCCGTAATCGCGTTAAAAGTAGCCCTCGCGCTTCTTACGCTCCATCGATCCGTCCTGGTCCAGATCGATCAGCCGCCCGGCCCGCTCCGAGAGGCGCGTCTGTTGCATTTCCTGGAGGATGTCCTCGAGGCTGGAAGCGTCGGATGCGACCGCGGCGGAGAGCGGGTAGCAGCCGAGTGAGCGAAATCGGACCCGTCTCTTCACCAACCGTTCGCCTGGCTGAAGGCGCATGCGCGCATCGTCGACGACGATCAGTGCGCCGTCTCGCACGACAGTCGGACGCTCCGCTGCAAAGTACAACGAAACGACCTCGATACCTTCTGCCAGGATGTAGGTCCAGACGTCGCGCTCGGTCCAGTTTGAGAGCGGGAAGACGCGCAGGGTCTCACCGGGGGCGAGACTTCCATTGTACAACTGCCACAATTCCGGACGTTGGCGCTTCGGGTCCCAGACGTGGCCGGGGCCCCTCACGGAGAAGACCCGCTCTTTTGCACGCGAACGCTCCTCGTCCCGCCGGGCGCCCGCAATGGCGATGTCATATTGTCCGTCAGACAGGGCCTGTTTGAGGGCATCGGTCTTCATGATCTGCGTATAAAGATTGCTGCCGTGATCGAAGGGGTTCACGTTCTGTCGCACCCCTTCCGTATTCGTATAGACCTTTAGGTCGAGTCCGTAACGGTTTGCGGTTTCGTCACGGTGCCGGATCATATCATGAAATTTCCAGGTCGTATCGATATGCAGCAGCGGCCAGGGCGGCCGCGCCGGGAAGAACGCCTTGCGTGCCAGATGCAACAGCACGGACGAGTCCTTGCCGATCGAATAGAGCAGCACCGGCCGTGCCGCCTGAGCGGCCGCCTCGCGCAGAATGTAAATGCTCTCCGCTTCCAGAAACTTGAGGTGCATCGGGCACGCAGTCATCCAGACATCCTTCCGAACCAAGCCAGACGCGCCGATCGCCGACACGACGCCCTGCGGGTAACCGGACGGGGCGCGCGACTGCCCGGTGCACGAGGCGTCCGGTGCGGCAACGTGCGCCCCACGGATCAGCCGGTGTGCGGGCTGGCAACGAACAGCCCGTGACGTGGCCCGGCAATGATCCGCAGCGAGCGGGCGGTTCTGCGCGCGGGCATGGCCCGCGGCTCGCCGCGCCTTGCGTGGTCCCGGCCGCGGAATGCCCCCAGGTCATGATATGACCGGGGCCAGGGCCGGCGGTGACGGCGCAAAGCGTCGGGATGGCGCGCGACAGCCGTCGCGAGCCATGACCTTGCTGACCGCGGAGCTCCAAGACTGAGAGGCGCTCGATCAGTGGGAATGTCGCTGACCGACATCTGCTCGTGTTCCGAATCCGCCAGGCGAAACCTCGCCGATGCCCCGTGAAGCAACCCCCGCAGGCGCAGCCGCCGAAGGCCACTGCGGCACTTATAGCGGGCCTGATCCGTCCGAGCATAGACGCGCGGGCCCGCGCGCCGGATCGGCCAACAGAGAACTGGAGAGGCCCCGTTGCCAACGCCGCGAACGGCCTCTGCCTTGTGGCGCCACGTGACCCGTGCTTCAAACCAGCCGCGCAAGAGCCGGAGGAAACATGAAGATCGCCCGCATCGACACGCTGCAAGCCGATGCCGGCTGGCGCATGTTCTCCTTCCTGAAGATCACCACTGATGATGGCCTCATCGGCTGGTCCGAGTTCAACGAGAGCTTCGGTTCAGCCGGTCTCTCCGACGTGATCCGCGCCCTTTCGCCCGTATTGATCGGGCGTGACCCGCGCCGCTTCGAGCAGCTGACACAACACCTGCACGTGCTGACGCGACAATCACGCGGCGGGCTGAACCAGCAGGCGATCGCCGCGATCGAGAATGCTGTGCTGGATATCGCCGCCAAGGCGTACGGGGTCCCGGTCTATGCGTTGTTCGGCGGTCCGATCCGCGAGAGGATCCCGCTCTATTGGTCGCATTTCGGCACCTATCGCACCCGCAGCGCAGCGCTGCTGGGCGTCCCGCCGCTCCGCGATTATGACGATCTGGCGCGCCATGCCCGGGAGGTGAAAGAACGCGGATTTAAGGCGCTCAAGACGAACATCCTGCCGCTCGCCGATGGCAAGCTTACCTCGTATGTCCCCGGCTTTGGCCGCACCCCAGGCTGGCCGGAACTGAACTGGGACAACCGGCTGACCCGCGGGGTGAGACAGCAGCTGATGCAAATCCGCGACGCCGTCGGACCCGAGATGGGCATCCATCTCGACATCAACTTCAATTTCAAGACCGAGGGCTTCAAACGCATCGCCGACGCGGTCGCACCGGTCGATCTTACGTGGCTCGAGATCGACACACATGACCCGGTGGCGCTTGCCGAGATCAAGCGCGGCGCCCCATGCCCGATCGCGTCGTGCGAAACGTTGCATGGCCGCCGCGAGTTCAAGCCGTTTCTCGACCTCTATGCGAGCGACGTGGCGATCGTCGATGTGATATGGAATGGCCTTTACGAGTCGCTGAAGATCGCATCGATGGCCGATGCTTATGAGATCAACGTCGCGCCGCACAATTTCTACGGCCATCTGTGCAGCGCCATCAGCGCGACATTCAGCGCTCTGGTGCCGAACTTCCGTGTCATGGAGATCGACATCGACAGCGCGCCGTGGCGTGACGAGTTCTATAGCACGGTGCCGGTGATCGAAAATGGCGAAATGATCCTGCCGAACGGACCGGGCTGGGGTATCGATGTGAACGAGAAGGCGGTGCGCGCACGGCCGCCGCAAGGCTGACCCTTCGTGGTGGAAGATACGCGGTGCGCGGTTTTGCTCAGCGCCTCGTGCGGCGATGTCCGACCCGTGACCGACGGATAGTAACAAGGAGACTGCAGAGTGGCCAAGTTCAAGATCGCAACGCCCGCAGGCGCCAGCTTCACCGTCGCAGGCGGCGGATATGACCTTGAGATGGAACCGCTGCGCGGCGTCGATGCCGAAATCGTCGAAGGCCCGGGCGATGAGGATGGCTTTATCAAATTCTGCCAGGATGCAGATGTGATCTATGCCAAAGGCATCCGCTTCACCAAGAAGATCATCGACGGGCTGCCTTCGCGCGTGCGTGCGATTGTCCTTGGCAGCGTCGGTGTCGACAGCGTCGACGTGAAGGCATGCACCGCGCGCGGCATTCCGGTCACCAACTGCCCCGATACGTTCATCGAAGAAGTCGCAGACCACGCGATGATGCTGTTGTTGTCGACGTTCCGCCGCGCAATCGAACAGGACAGGCTGGTGCGGGAGGGAAAGTGGCGTGACGGCCGGCCTGAGCTGCTGAAGATCCCGCGGCTGATGGGCCAGACGCTGGGCCTGGTCTCTTTCGGACACGTCGCGCGTGCCGTGGCCAAGCGCGCGAAACCCTTTGGCCTGCGGATCATGGCGTACGATCCCTTCATCGAAGAGCTCGTCATGGTGGAACATGGCGTCGTGCCGGCGACGTTGGAGGAAGTGCTGTCGCAGTCCGACTTCGTGTCGATGCACGCCCCTGCGCGGCCGGAAGTGGAAGGGATGCTGGGCGAAGAGCATTTCCGGCTGATGAAGAAGACGGCCATCTTCATCAATACCGGACGCGGTCCAACCGTGCAGGAGGCCGCGCTCATCAAGGCGCTGGAAGAGAAATGGATCGCCTACGCCGGTCTCGACGTGCTGGAAACCGAGCCGCCGGGCCACAACAATCCACTGTTGAAGATGGATAACGTCATCCTCAGCGCCCACACGGCGTCCGCCTCGGCGCGCTTCGATCCGGCACGTAAGCGGCATGTCGGGCGCGAGCTCGCGCTCGTGCTGGAGGGCAAGTGGCCGATGAGCTGTGTCAATCCGGCGGTCCTGCAGACCACCACGCTGCAGCGCTGGCAGCCGGTGTCGATGGAGCGAGGGCCGAACAGCTGAGGCTGCCGCAGAGCGGCGCTCAAAGCCTGTCCTAGCCGGCCCACACGGATACGTACTCAGCCGGCGTGGGTCGCGCTGCCTGGATTCCGCTGCCGACCTGGGTTCCCAGGTACAGGAACCCGACGACGTCATCATCCGGCGACAGGCCGAGAGCCTCTTTCACCGTCGCATCGTACGCGGGCGTCCCGGTCTTCCACATCGCGCCATAGCCAAGTGCATTTGCGGTCAGCATGACATTCTGCGCCGCCGCGGCTGCGGACGCCATCTGTTCGACTTCCGGGATCTTGTGGCCTTTGTGTACCCGCGCCGCCACGACAACAATCGTCGGCGCCCGCAGCGCCTTGGCGCGCTCGCGTTGCAGCATCTCAGCGGACGCACCCGGCTCGTGCCGCTGCATGCAATCCGCCATCAGTTCGCCGAAATGTTCGCGCCTCTCCTCGGGAATGACCACGAAGCGCCAGGGCCGCAGCCGGCCGTGGTCGGGCGCCCGCACGGCGCTTGCGAAGATGGTGTCGAGCGCTTCCGCCGGCGGACCGGGGGGCTCGAGCTTCAGCGCTGATTCCCGCGACAACAGAAGTTCCAGGGCATCCATGGCCAAATCTCCTCCCCCAATGAATAACAGAGCCCGCGTCTGCGATCATGTCAGCATAAGGCGGCCATGCGTGTCATTCCAGGGCGCCCGATCCCTCGTCCGGCGTTTTCAAGGGCCGCTGGGGACAGCTCGCCAACCGAATGATTGTGATAGGCAGCCTGTCCAATGACCGAGACACGATTCTGGCTCATCCGTCACGCGCTCGTCGAGGAGAACGCGCGCGCGATTCTCTACGGCGTGATGGATGTCGCCCTCTGTGAAACCACCCTGCTCGAACAGGGACCGATGTACCGATCGCTGGCGCAGCGGCTGCCCCGCCCCGCAGTGTGGTTGGTTTCGCCACTGACGCGCACCCGCCGCACCGCCGAGGCCATCTTTGCCGCTGGCTACCCGCCGACCGAACTCATCGTGGAACCCGATCTGATCGAACAGTCCCTGGGAGAGTGGCAAGGCTTGCCACACGCGGAACTGCCGGCCCGGCTATCCCTTCCAAGCCACGCTTTCTGGCCCTTGGCCGGCCAAGAGAGGCCGCCGGGCGGGGAGAGCATGGCAGAGGTCATTGCGAGGACCGGGGCTGCGCTGGAACGCGCCGCCACGACCCATCGCGGCCGCGACGTCGTCGCGGTCACCCATGGCGGCACCATTCGGGCGGCGGTGGCCCACGCATTGCAAATTGGTCCGGATAATGCGCTGAATTTATCGGTCCAGAACCTCTCGCTCACGCGAATGGAGCGACACCGGGAGGCCTGGCGCGTCGGTTGCGTGAACGAGCTCCCGGGGTATTGACGCAGGTTTCACAACAGCCTGACCTGCTGGACCGAGGCGCGCGCGAATCAGGCGAACCGCGCTATGGAGGCCACGTCCTGAATTCGAGGAGGACCGCCCGTGCGTGATTTCCTGGCCGCTGTCTTCATCGCGATCCTGCTTCTCGGCCGCGCGGCTTACGCGCAGGGGCCGGAGCAGACGCTGGTGGATCGATCGACCCTGACGGTCGAAGACATGATGACGCAACACGTATCGGAAGATCCCCGCATCATGCTGGGCCGGGCCCGCGCGGTCATGATCTGCCCGCAGGTGTTCAAGGCGGGCTTCATCTTCGGCGGTGCGGGCGGGGACTGCGTCCTCCTCGCACGTGGCGGCAACGGCACCTGGTCCTATCCTTCCTTCTATGGCATCGGCAGCGGCAGCGTCGGCTTCCAGATCGGCATTCAAGACAGTGAACTTGTGATGATGATTCTGACCGAGCGGGGGCTGAACGCCGTGATGGACAGCCAGTTCAAGCTCGGCGCTGACGCTTCGGTCGCGGCGGCCAGTGTGGGAGGCAGCGTCGGCGGCTCAACGACCGCTGCGGCAGGCGCCGACATCGTTGCGTACGCCATGAACAGGGGGCTGTTCGCGGGCGTGGCGCTGGACGGCAGCATCATGTCACTGCGCAGCGACTGGAACAGCGCCTATTATGGCCGACCCTATTCGGCGCGGGAGATCGTCGAGCAGATGGCCGCGGCCAATCCTGGTGCCGACCCGCTGCGCTCCGTGCTGACCCGTTACGGCAGCGGCGCGACGATGCGGACCTTCGCACCGCCACCACCGCCGCCACCGCCGCCCGGAGCAGGGGCCGGGCCTGTGGACCTGAGGCCCGGTTACCCGCCGCCCCCGGCAGGTCCTGGACCCATGCAACAGGGGCCCGGGTACCCCCCGCCCGCCTATCCGCCGAGCAACCAGACGGGAGCGGGCCAGCCGGTGGAGCAGGAGCCGTTGCCGCCACCATCGCACTGAACGCCTGGGTCACCTTGCTGTCGCCCCGGAGATCCCCCACGTTTGGCTGGTGATGACGCGGATTGCAGCACTGCCCGACCGAGGGGTCATCAGAATCGCCGGCGAAGACCGGGTGGCCTTCCTGCAAGGCCTCGTCTCAAATGACGTGGCGGCCGCAGCGCCCGGTCATGCCATCTGGGCCGCGCTCCTCACGCCACAGGGCAAATGGCTCGCCGATTTCTTCATCTTCGCCGAGGGCGCCTCTCTGCTGCTCGATGTGGAGCACACGCATCTCGCGTTGCTCACCGAGCGGTTGAAGCGTTTTCGCCTCCGCTCGAAAGTGTCGATCGATGTGGCCGCTGATCGGTCAGTCTACGCCGCATGGGACGGCGAGCCGAATGTGGATGCGATTGCTGCGCCCGATCCTCGCCTGCCGGAGGCCGGTTGGCGGGTGATCGCGAGCCGTCCTCTGCCGACAAATGCCACAGCGGCTGAGTGGGACCTCCGTCGCCTGTCGCTCGGACTGCCCGAAGGCTCCCGCGATCTGGAGTCCGACAAGACGGTGCTGCTCGAGGCCGGGTTCGACGAACTGAACGGCGTGTCCTGGACCAAGGGCTGCTACCTCGGACAGGAATTGACGGCGCGCACGAAATACCGCGGCCTGGTCAAGCGACGCCTGGTCCCGGTCGAAGTGGACGGCCCGCTGCCCTCCTCGGGCACACCGGTCTACCGCGACGCGACCGAGGTCGGCACGATGCGCTCGGGTTGCGACAATCGAGGCCTTGCCGTTCTCAGGCTGGATGCTCTGCACGCGGCGCTGACCTGTGGCGATGCTCGCCTGACACCACGCATTCCCACCTGGCTGCGCCTGCCGGAAAAAGCTGACACTCGCTGAGCGGACCGCCGCACGGGCTGACCGATCGGACAACCGGTACGCCTGACCAAGCCACCCGCCGGGAAGGCGTGGTCCCGTATCCCTCGTTCGCGAAGCGCCGCTCGCGAAGCAACCGGCGGCGGCGGCCTGCGTGAACTCTCCTCTCGCGGCGCCTTGCCCGCAGCGCCTCGCACCGGGTGATCCCGGCTGCATGGAGATTTGGCGTGTAGGCAATGCCGGTCTATGGAGTCAGACTGGCACGCGCCGGCCCGGCTTCCGCCGCCGGTTGAGCATTCGCCCGGACGCTCTGGCCAATCAGCGGGGTTGCCGTCGCGCTGAACCAGGGGAGGAGTCGATGGAAGCGCCGTTTGAAACCGCACTGCGTGCGCGCATCGATGAGGTGCTGGATCGCTGCGTCGCCTGCGGCGCATGCGTCGACGTTTGCCCGATGCCCGAACCTGCCGGCATCGCGCGGCACGATTCTGCAGCGATCGCGGCTGGTGTGTTATCGATCCTGCGCGATGAGCCGCACCCGGCGGCGTCCGCCCGTTGGGCGTCGGTATGCGCCGGCAGCGGCCATTGCATCGAGGCATGCCAGTATGGCGTAAACCCGCGGTTCATGCTGGCAATGGCGCAACTCGCGATGACGCGCGGCAAGGATCCTGTGGTACGTCGCAAAGCGGGCCTGCAGGGATTCGTCGGAATGAGCACCGGCGTGCGCGTGCTGTCGCGCATGCAGCTCCCGCCGGATCTGCTTGCACGATTCAAGCCGGATGACGAGGCTGACGATCACACGCCGCCCGACGTTGTTTTCTACACCGGCTGCAATTTGCTGAAGACGCCGCACATCGCGCTGCTGTGCTTCGACATCATGGACGCACTCGGCATTCGCTACCGCGTGATGGGCGGACCGTCACACTGTTGTGGCGTGCTGCAGTTCCGCGCCGGCGACATCGCCACCTCTGGCCGCGTCGCCTATCGCACGGTGGAGCGGCTGGGCAGTGCTGGCGGACGCGTGCTGACCTGGTGCCCGACCTGCCAGGTGCAGCTCGGCGAGATTGTCATCCCGGGCAAGACCGAACGCCGCCCCGATTTGGAACCGTTCGTCCTGTTCCTGGCAGAAAGGCTTGATGCGTTGCGTCCGTTATTGACGCACCCGGTGCACAAGCGTGTCGGCCTGCATGAACACCCAGGCGTGAGTGGCATTGCCGATGCCGCGCAGTCAATTCTACGGGCTGTTCCCGGCCTCGATTTCGTCGATCTGGCGCAGCCACGCGTCGGATACATGTGCAACAAACTGAACCCGTTGCCGGAGTTCAAACGCTCGGTCCATCAGCGCCAGCTGCAGGCGGCGGAGGATGCCGGCGTGACGACATTGGCCGGCATCTATCACGCCTGTCATCGCGACCTCTGCAGTCACGAGCGTGACTGGCCGTTCGAGGTGGTGAACTTCCTCGAATTGGTCGGTGAAAGCCTGGGCTTCAGTCGCCCGGATTTGTTCAAGCGGCTGAAGATCATGCAGGATGTCGACGCGGTGCTGGCCGCGGCGGCTCCGATGATCGAGGCGAACCATCTCGATCTGGACGAGGCACGCGCCGTGGTGCTGAAGGACATGCTGGCTGAGCAGGCTCTGCCGCTCGCGGCGCGCGGTTCAGCCGCGCCGTTGCCGTGACGCGCCGGTCCGCCCTGACCCGCAACATCCCCGGCCTGAAAGGTTTGCGCGTGAGGCAACTTTGACACCTTGACGATTGGCCCGGCGCGCCCGGCAAGACTTGCCCGAGGTCAGAACTCGGCTACGTTCTCCGGATCGCCCTTGGAACGGAACCCATCGTCATGTCACGACGCGTGCCGCGTATTGCTATGATGGCCCTGCTCGCCGGACTGTTGGGCAGCTTCGCCATCGCGCCCCCGGCCTACAGCCGCGTGTTTATTGGGTTTGGCTTCCCGCTCGTTGTTGGGCCTCCAGCCTTCTATCCGCCGCCGCTCTATTACCCGCCACCCGTCTTCTACCCGCCGCCTGCGTACTATCCGCCACCCGCCTATCCTGCAGGACCGCAAGCCAGCTACGCACCGGGACCGCAATCCGGCTACGCACCAGGACCGCAAGCCGGCTACGCATCGCCGCAAGGCGGCCAATCCTGCAGTGCCGGAGCCTTTATCTGCCCGATGGAACGCCCGGTCTCCGCGGGTTCCTCGTGCTATTGCCGCGACAGCAATGGCCAGCGTGTGTGGGGTCACGCAACCTGATGGCAGATCACCGAGACAACGGCGTCGCGTCGCGACCGCGGCGGAATCCGGCCGGCAGGCCCGGCGTCGCAACGCAGCCCGCACAGACGGCAGCCATTGAAGATTACGCACTGATCGGCGATTGCCGAACAGCAGCGCTGGTGAGCCGCAGCGGCTCGATCGACTGGCTTTGCTGGCCGCGCTTTGACAGTCATGCGGTGTTCGCTGCGTTGCTTGGCACGCCGGAACACGGGCGTTGGCTGATCGCGCCAGCCAACCCGTCAACCCGCGTCAGCCGCCGCTATCGTCCGGGAACACTGGTACTGGAGACAATCTTCGAAACCACCGAAGGCGCGGTTGCGCTGATCGACTGCATGGTTCCGGAGCAGGATTCCGTTCTCCGCATCGTCGAAGGACTATCGGGCAGTGTTCGGATGCATCTCGAGCTCGCACTGCGGTTCGACTATGGTTCGGCAATTCCGTGGGTCACGCGGATGGACCACAGTCATGGCATCCGCGCCGTCGCCGGGCCCAATCAGATCGTGCTGCATAGCGACGTGGCGTTGCACGGCCGCCAGATGACGACCGTAAGCGAATTTGTCGTCGAGGCCGGCAAGCGAACGAGCTTTGTACTCAGCTACGCCGCCTCTCATCTGCCGTCGCCGAAACTGAAGAATGCTGAGGCGATGCTCACGCTGGCCGAGGCACGCTGGACCAGCTGGTCGGCCCGTTGCACGTATCACGGCGAGTGGCGTGATGCCGTGCAGCGATCACTGATCACCTTGAAGGCGCTGTCCTATACGCCGACCGGCGGTATCGTTGCGGCAGCCACGACGTCGCTGCCGGAAAAACTCGGAGGTGAACGCAACTGGGACTACCGGTTCTGCTGGCTCCGCGACGCGACATTCACGCTGCTTGCACTGATCCACGCCGGGTACCGCGATGAGGCGCAGGCCTGGGGCGCGTGGCTGCGTCGCACCGTCGCGGGCACGCCGTCCCAGGTGCAAACCCTCTACGGGCTCGCCGGCGAACGCTGGATCATGGAATGGGAAGTTCCCTGGCTCGCCGGCTATCAGGGATCTAAGCCCGTGCGCGTCGGCAATGCCGCGAGTACGCAGCTTCAGCTGGACGTTTATGGCGAGTTGCTGGATGCGCAGTACCAGGAAGCGCACCTCGGCCTGGTGCCGCCCGGGCAGAGCTGGGGCTTGCAAACTGCCCTGATCGGCCACCTCGAGGAAATCTGGGATCAGCCTGACGAGTCCATCTGGGAGATCCGTGGCGAGCCCCAGCAATTCACCTTCTCCAAGGTGATGGCCTGGGTGGCATTCGACCGTACCATCCGTCATGCCGAAGAATTCAGTCTGAAGGGACCGGTCGAACATTGGAAGGAACTGCGCTCCCGCATCTATGAGTCGATTTGTCGCGATGGATTCAACGAAGCGAAGGGCGCGTTCGTTCAGTTCTACGGTTCCGACGAGCTTGATGCGAGTCTTCTGCTGATGCCCATGGTCGGTTTCCTTCCCGCAGACGACCCGCGGATGAAGGCGACAATCGAGGCTATCGGCCGCGAACTGGCCGTTGACGGCCTGATCCAGCGATACCGCACGACCCATAAGGGGGTTGACGGATTACCGGCCGGCGAAGGCCTCTTCCTTGCGTGCAGCTTCTGGTACGTCGACTGCCTGGCGCTGCTTGGCCGTCGCGATGACGCGCGGGCATTGTTCCAGCGCTTGCTGAATATCCGCAACGACGTCGGGCTCCTCGCCGAGGAGTACGACCCCGAAGCGCGCCGCCAGCTGGGCAATTTCCCGCAGGCCTTCTCGCATCTCGCCTTGATCAATGCGGCGTTGAATCTGGACAACCATCATGGTCCGGGTGCGCGTCGGCGCGGCAACGCTCGCAACAGACACTGACGCATGGTCGTGCCGGATGCGCCGCGCGTTCGCCAGATGTACAAGAGGACGCGGCAGACGATGCGCAATCGAGACCGTCGCGACAGAGGTGGCAGGAGACCCGCGGGCGGGGCGCCGCCATCGCGGCTGGTCGCAGGACCGGGCCGAGGTCGCACGCCCCCTCTCCCGCGGCGGGACGAGGCGGTCTAAATCAGAACTATGAGCGACTCCCCTTTCCTGCTGGCCAACCGCGGATTCCACCGCGACCTCGAAGCGTTCGTGGTCGGCGCGCGCTTTTCCCGCGACGACGCTTCCGTCGCGTTTGCGCTCGGTGACGGCACCGTCAGCATCGTGCGCCTCGGTGAGACGCCAGTCTGGAGCAGTCTGAGCGTACACGACGGCGCGTGCCTCGCGCTGGCGCAGGATACGACGCCCGGTGGCTTCATCTGCGGTGGTGACGACGGGGCCTTCCAACGCATCGGCCCGGACGGCACGGTGACCGAGATCGCCCCGTTCGGCATGATGAAGTGGGTCGAGCAGGTCGCAAGCTTTCCCGGCGAAAAGGCCAAAGGCGCCCTGCTCGCCTGTTCGGTCGGCAAACTGGTGCACCTGTTCGACAGTGACGGCCAGAAACTGCGCGATTTCGCACATCCCTCCACCGTGACCGGCCTTGCCTTCGACGCGAAAGGCAAGCGCGTCGGTGCTTCGCACTATAATGGCGCGACGCTCTGGTTCGTTGCCGCGAAGGCCGCCAGTTCACGCAAGCTGGAATGGAAGGGCAGCCACACAGGGATTGCGATTCATCCCGACGGCGACGCGGTCGTTACCGCGATGCAGGAGAATGCTCTGCATGGCTGGCGGCTCTCCGACGGGCAGCACATGCGCATGAGCGGTTATCCGTCGAAGAGCGCCGCGCTCAGTTTCACACGCAATGGCCGCTGGCTCGCATCATCGGGCGCTGATGCGATGGTCCTGTGGCCGTTCTTCGGCGGCGGACCGATGGGCAAGGCGCCGTTGGAACTCGGGGGCGGCGACGGGGTGATCTGCACGCAGGTGGCCTGTCATCCGCAGCAGGAGATTGTCGCGGGCGGTTTCGCTGACGGCCTGGTGGTGCTGGCGGATGTCGGTTCCTCACGCATTCTACCGGTCGCGCCACCGGAGCACGGCTCGGTCTCCACGCTGGCCTGGAGTCCGAACGGCGCCTGGCTCGCGTTCGGCACAGAGAAAGGGCTGGCCGCTGTGGTCGATCTGTCGCGGCGGGACTAAGCAGAGATGCCTGGTTTGGCCAACCGCGGCACTACACCCTCGATCTTGAGAGCGTGCACGGCCCGGTGAGTCGCCTGGTCGAGTGTGTCAGTGTCAGCAAAGCTCTGACGAGCGAGCAGATTGGCTCATTTCTGAGCGGGTTCGTCTGCGGCAGCGTGGGGCAAACGCTATCGGCCATGGCCGGAACCAAGCTGGGCTTGGATTTGAACCGGTTTACGCGGCCCATCGTGAGCCGGGTATCGCAGTGCGGAAGTGTGGTCCCGCGCCGGGACCGCGTTTTTGGGCTCGTCTCGCGACCCCGGACAAGCCTGCGCGCCCTTGTTGTTGTCCGTCCGCGCTTGCGGTTGTCCCGCCTTGCGTTCGACGCGTAGCGGTCGAATTGGGTGTCGCGATAACCCTCTCCCGCATGCGGCGGACGGGGCACCGTTTCTCGGCGCCTCACAGGTACTTCACGATCCTGAGGCCAAGCAGCTCGTGTTTGTAGCGCGGCACCCGCGGCGAGATGCTGTCCCATTGGACGACGAGACCCGCTTCGGCGGCTTCGTCGAAGATTTGCAGCACCGGGCGGATATCCTCCATCAGCCGCCGCTTGAGATCGGCGGCGATCTCCGCATCCGACCGCGTGGTCACGAGCTGGACAATGGGTTCTTGCTGATCGGTGTCGCTCATTTCACGGTCTCCATCTGCTCGGTTCGCCAACCGGTTGGTGGCCTTCTGCTCTGTCGCATTTGATCCATGCGGCGGGCGGCGGCGGACAAACCCCGAACGCCAGCGTGCAATCAGGCCACTCATCGCCCACCGCCCGACCCCGGCACGTGGCGGAAAGACCCGAGGTTCTCATGACGAGATGCGCTGCATTCGCTTCGGGTGGTGAGGCCAGAACCATGATAATCAGGAAAATCGGCGGACGCCTAGCTTCCTCGAGCGCCAACCGCGCGTCCCAAGCAGACCGCCACGCGGCACGATCCGCTCCGGAGAAGCCCGCACTGGCGTGCTCATTGCCGGGCCTCGTCGCCGCTGCGTCGCCGTTCACGACCAGCGTTGTTCGCCGCCTAGTGCTCTGCGGTCTGACCCACGCCCGGCGCCAGTACGTAGAGCCGCGAGCAATACGGGCACATCACGCTATGGCCTTCGATAAACAGGAACACCCGCGGGTGACCCAGTGCGCCGTCACCGCCGTCGCATGCGACGGTGCGGTCAGTTGCCTGAATGGTCTCGGTCGGCATCGGCGG
>JASHQG010000090.1 GCA_030037665.1 Acetobacteraceae bacterium | reverse complement strand
GAGATGGTGCCCGGTGTCGAAGGCGGCATGACGAAGCACCTGCCGTCCGGTGAGTCGATGCCGATTTATGACGCGGCGATGCGCTACAAGAAGGAGGGCGTGCCGCTGGTGGTATTCGGCGGCAAGGAATACGGCACCGGCTCCTCGCGCGACTGGGCAGCCAAAGGCACGTTCCTGCTCGGCATCAAGGCGGTGATCGTCGAGAGCTTCGAGCGCATCCATCGTTCGAATCTGGTGGGCATGGGCGTGCTGCCGCTGACCTTCAAAGAGGGCATGGACCGCAAGTCGTTGGGCATCACCGGCGAGGAGATCATCGATGTGCTGGGCCTGGACGGACTGAAGCCGGGGATGGACCTGACTCTGGTGATCCACCGTCCGAACGGGAAGACGGACCAGGTGCCGGTGCGCTGCCGCATCGATACCGCTGATGAAGTGAATTACTACCGCCACGGCGGGATTCTGCAGTACGTGCTGCGCGGTATGGCGAAAGCGGCGTAAGCCACACGGAACGGGCGCCTCGAGCACCGGCGACGGGCTGACGCAGCGTCGGACTTGCTGCCAGGCTTCCGGTATGCCTCAGATTGCGTGCTCCTGCATCCCGGCGCATGGCCATGCGCCGGTGGGTGGGACCTGTATCTGACCACAAGACGGAACAAACCCGCCATGATCGTCGATGCGCAGATCCATCTATGGGCAAAGGGCACGCCATCCGCCCATCATCGCCAGACGCCGTTCCTGAGAGACGAAGCACTATCCATGATGGATGCCGCCGGGGTGGATCGCGCGGTCGTTCACCCGGTGATGTGGGATCCTGATTCCAACGAGCTGGCGGTCGAGGCGGCACGCGCGCATCCGGGCCGGTTTGCCATCATGGGCTGGGTGTATCTGGACGATCCGAAGCAGCGCGCGCTGCTCGAAACCTGGAAGAGCCGGCCAGGGATGAAGGGACTGCGTTTTTACTTCACCGATCCAAGATCGCGATCGTGGCCGGATGACGGCACGCTCGACTGGCTGTTCCCCGTGGCCGAACGCCTCGGCATTCCGGTTTCACTCCAGGCGTCTGCATTCCTGCCGAGGGTGAGCGAGATCGCGGAACGGCATCCCGGCCTGCGGATCAGTATCGATCATATGGGTGTACCGCGCGCAACCGAGGGGGCCGACGCCGCGTACCGCAACCTGCCGCAGTTGCTGGCGCTGGCGAAACACCCGAACGTCGCGGTGAAGGCGACCGGCCAGGCCGGTTATGCTCTCGACGAGTATCCGTTCCCCAGCATCCACGACGCCCTGCACCGCGTATTCGATGCGTTCGGACCACGCCGCATGTTCTGGGGGACCGACATCACCCGCATGCACTGCACCTGGCGCCAGTGTATTACCCTGTTCACCGAGGAACTGCCGTGGCTCAAGGGTGCCGACCTCGATCTGGTGATGGGCCGGGCGTTTTGTGACTGGATCGGCTGGGAGACAACGGCGGGATGAACGCGGTGCCGGTGGTGGCGGCCGTGGCGGACAGCGAGCCTATCCCCGGCCGATATACGGCATCTTTGTCGCCATCACGGTCATGAACTGCACGTTCGCCTCCAGCGAAAGGCTGGCCATATAAGCGACCCCGCGTGCAACGTCGTTGACGTCGATGCGCGCTTCCGCCTCGACCCGGCCGCTCGCCTGCAAGCGGCCGCGCGCGGTGTCTTCATTGCGTGTCGTCGCCGCGTTGCCGATGTCGATCTGGCCGCAGGCGATATCGTATTCGCGCCCATCCAGTGACAACGACCGCGTCAGTCCGGTGAGTGCGTGCTTGGTTGCGGCGTAGGGCGTCGAATTCCGCCGCGGCACATGGGCGGACACCGAGCCGTTGTTGATGATGCGCCCGCCACGCGGCTGCTGGTTCTTCATCATGCGGAATGCGTGCTGTGCGCAGAGAAACGCGCCGGTCAGGTTGGTGGCAACGACATTGGACCACTGCTCGTAGGTCAGATCCTCGACCGCGATATTGCGTGTGCTGGTGCCGGCGTTGTTGAACAGCAGATCGATGCGCCCGTAGGTCGCTTCGACGGTGGCAAACAAGGCGGCGATCGAGGCCGGATCGGTGACGTCCGTCGGCACCACCAGCATCCGCGGCGGTTCTGCCTTGGCGATGGCGGCGGTCTCTTCCAGCATGTGCCGCCGGCGTCCGGCCAGCGTCACGGAGAACCCATCTCCGTACAATGCGAGCGCACACGCCCGGCCGATGCCGCTGCCGGCGCCGGTGATCACCGCGATCTTGGTCCTGGGGTCCATGCTTGCTTCCTCACTTCCGATGTGTAGGCAGGACGTCGCCGACATCGGCCGCCTTCGGTCAAGGCGGGTTCGCACCCCGCCCAAACGGCCGACCCGCCAGCGGACGGAACATGCGGATCAGGCGGCTCCGTGGCCCGAGCCGGGAGCCTGGCCCTTTGGGTCCCTGCTTTCCCGATCTGTCAGCCCACGGCGGCGAACAGCTGGAGCTGCTCGGGCCCGGCGTCCGCACTCGCCGTGAGACCGGCCACACTGCGCACGTATGAAGCCAGAGCCTCTGCCGCGCCGACGGCTGCGTCCGCAGCCACCCGCGCGGCGATCGCCCGGTCGCGGAACGCGCGGCGCTCCCGACGCAAGGCCGTTTGCGACGGGCCACCCAACATGTCCGCGCCCGCCATCCGGACCTCGAGCTTCACCAGACGATCACCGGCGGCCTGAAATGCCCGGCACAGTTCCATCGCGTGAAACAGATGTGTGTCGAGCAGGTGACGCAGCCGGATGACCGCATCATCGGACCCCGCCCCGATCTGGATCGCGCGTACCAGATAGTCATATTCCCGGGCAAAACCCCGCGCGACGTCGTGCGCTTCAAATCCGGCCTCAGCAAGGAGTGAATCGACCAGGGACCGGGGTGGTGCCAGCGCCGTCACGGCCTCGATGCTCGGCGTTTCCCGCCGCACCACGGGAAAGCGCAGTATCGTCCCGCCACTCTTGTCCGATCCGCCCATGCCCGCCTCCGACTCGCCGGGACGAATCCTAGTTCGGGCGAGTACGCCGCCGCAACATACCCGACGCCCGCTTTGTGAGAATTGAGTTGCCGGCGGGGATTGGCGACCGCCGGCGCGTTGCCACTGCCGCGGCGTCGCTCTGGCCAGCGGCATTCGCGACGGATTAGGCTCGTTCGGTCGGCCGGCGCGCGGCACTCGCTCAGGAGGTGGACCTTGACAGATTCATTGGTTCTCTACGATGTGGACGACAAGGTTGGTGTCATTACGCTCAATCGCGCAAGCAAGCTCAACGCGATCAATCACGAGCTGCAGCACGCCCTGACTGAGGCCTTTGCGCGCGCGGATGCTGATCCGGCAACGAGTGTCGTGCTGTTGCGGGCGGAGGGCCGTAGTTTCTGTGCCGGGTATGACATAGGCGCCAAAAACCCTGTTGACGACGACTGGCGCAGCGACCCGACCAAGGCACACGCACATCTGCAGCCGCAGCTCGAATTTGAGATGGCTCCGTGGCTCATGCGGAAGCCGGTGATCGCGTCGGTGCAAGGTCATGTCCTCGGCGGGGGATGCGAACTTGTCATGCTGTGCGAT
>JASHQG010000089.1 GCA_030037665.1 Acetobacteraceae bacterium | reverse complement strand
CTGGCCGCGCTGTCTGCTTTCTTGGACGTTTCCTCCCTAAACTTGGCGGCCCCACAAGGGCCGCCATTTTTTTCCATGCGGCCATGACCGCACCGCCTGACCCTCGTGATCGGCCATCCCGAACCACTCCCGCGGACCCCCGCTTCGGGGCGGGACGCCATGCCGGCTCAGCGGCGCAGGAGCGGGGAGGCGTGGTGGGCGATCGAGCCGATCAGCGCGACGAGGTCCTGGCGGACAGACTCGAACCGGGACAGCCGTTCGATCCGCACCTCATCCATGTAGAGCTCACGTGCGATCTCCAGTTGGATCGCGTGCACATGCTCGCGCGGCCGACCATAGTGGCGGGTGATATAGCCGCCGGCATAGGGATCGTTGCGCCGGACCGTGTAGCCGAGGTCGATCAAGCGGCGCTCCAGGTAATGCGTCACGCTCGGATGACAGGTCGTGCCGTGCGCGTCGCCGAGCACGAAATCCGGCGCCCGGCCACCCGGGCGGCCGCCGTGCGACGGCATGGAATGGCAATCGATCAGCAAGCAGGCACCAAACACGGCACGTGTGCCGTCGATCAGCGCCTGCAGCGTGGCGTGGAACGGCTGCCAGTAGTCTTGAACGCGGCGCTCGGCTTCGGCGAAGGAGAGCTTGGCGCGATAGATCGCCTCGCCGGAGGCTACGATGCGGGCGAGTGTGCCGAGGCCTGCCCCGACGCGGGCGCTCGTGGTGTTGACCCAGGCAGGAAGCTGGTCGGCGAACATCGCCGGATCGAGTTCCCAAGGTTCCCGGTTGGCGTCGCAGAAAGCGCGCGGGAAGGTGGCGCGGATCAACGGAGCGCCGTGATCCACCGCGGCGGCGAACAGCTCATCGACGAAACTGTCCTCGCTACGGCGAAGGTTGAGCGGGTCGAGCCGGGCCGCGGCGAGGAATTCGGACGGATAGGTGCGGCCGGAGTGCGGCGAGGCGAATACGATCGGAACCATCTGCAGCGCCGGCCGGAGCACCTCGACGGGTGCGATCTCGGGCGACGCGGTGGCGACGGGCATGTCCATCGGCTTATTCAAGCGGGGTGACGGCGTGATGTCACGAGGCAAGCTTGCCGGAACCAGCGCAGCCGCGTTAGAAGTTGGGTGGGTGGGCGCGTAGCTCAGCGGGAGAGCACTGCCTTGACATGGCAGGGGCCACAGGTTCAATCCCTGTCGCGCCCACCAGAAGAAAGCCTCTCCGACGGGGTGGGAGACGGCGCGGTGCACAGCACCGAGGTTGAGAGTCTCCTGCAACCGATACGTACGCCGCGCTCCGCACGACCCTTACCGGCCGCCGCGCAGGGATCCTCTCCCGCCGGGCGGGAGAGGTCGTGCTGCTCATTGTCCTTCGATCACGTTACCGAACAGCTTCCAGCTCTTGCCGTCCCATGATTCAAGCTGCATGGCCTTAATCGGGTGGTAGTTCGTCGGGCTGGTGTTGATCTTGATTCCTGGCAGCAGCACAGGGTTGCTCACATCATGCAGGTTGGCCGCCTGCTTCATGACATTGGCGCGCGAAAAGTTCCCTTTGCACTGCTGCAACACCTGCAACACCGTCTTGCTGAGGCCGTACGCTGCGATGTAGCCGCCGTCTGTCAGATCGGCGCCGGGCAGGTATTTTGCCATGAAAGCGCGCCACTCGTTCATGCCTGGATCATTCGCCCAGGTCGGATCGCTCTGATCCTTCAGGTACGCGGCGCTGATCATGCCCACTGCGTTCGCAGGACCGGCCGGCTTGATGACAGCGCCCACCGAGATCGAGACATTCGACATGAAGAACATCGGATGCCAGTTCAGGTCGTGAACTTTGCGGATCGCCTGTGCTGCGAACTTGGGGATCGCCGCTACCAGGATCGCGTTCGCGCCGGCCGCCTGCAGTTGCGCGATCTGACTGTCGATGGTCGGGTCGGTGGCCTCATAGCCCGTGGCGACGACCATCTTGTCGTATTTCGCGCCCAGCACATCCTTGACACCGGCTGGATAGTCCTTACCAAAGTCGTCATTCTGATACAGGATGCCGAGCTTCGCGTTTGGCAACTTCTGCAGCATGTACTTCGTGTAGATCTGCGCCTCGGTCCGATAACTCGGCTGCCAGCCTATCGTCCACGGGAACTGCTTGTAGTTACCCCACTTGTCGGCGCCGGTCGCGACGAAAAGCTGAGGCACCTTTTTCATGTTCATGTAGCGCTCGATCGCGCTGTTGGTCGGCGTGCCGAGCGTGGCAAAGGTGAAAGCGACCTGGTCCTCTTCCAAGAGATGACGGATCTGCTCCACCGTTTTGGGCGGACTGTAGCCATCATCGTACGAGAGATAGACGATCTTATGGCCGTCGACGCCGCCATCGTCGTTGACCATCTTGAAGAACGCGGTCTCCAGCTTGCCCAGCACGCTGTATGACGATGCGGGACCGCTGTAAGGCACCGTGTTGCCAATCTTGAGTTCGGTGGCTGTGACGCCCGGTTCGGCTTTGCTTGCAGCGGGCCACGTGACGACGCCCAGCAGCAATGCTGCGACCGCGCAGGCGGTCGCGACGTGAGTTCTCATCCGGCAATTTTCCCCTAGTCGGTGGACGTTAGGCGGCCAGATGTGCCGCCGACCCCGATCCTAGCGCGCCGGCGTGCGGTTTCAATTGCGTCTCGTGGCCGGACAAAGCGCGGAAGACGGGCGGTGTCGTTGGGTCACGGCCGGCGCGGCGGCAGGCAACCACGTCGCCTCGACGCAAGTGGCTAATGGCGTCGATGCCCCGGGCACGGCCGGCCATGACATTTGGCCAGCGCGCGCGGGGTCATCACGCGCGGATCACCGCGTGAACGGATTCTTCGACTCGGTGCGTCCGAACATGCGGCTCCAGGCGGCTTCTCGCATCAGCTGTTGTGGATTGTTGGCGCGCGGCGCAGCTGCCGTCGGTACAGAGGTTGTCCGCGCCGCCGGCCGTCGCGCACGCTCCTTGCGTCCGGCCGCGGTTGCCTTGTGTTTCCCTGCTGCCATGTCGCCACTCCCTTTTTCAGGTGCCTGGTGCTCGGGTTTTCCCCGTTGCCGGTAATTTCATCATTATGCCGTGCCACCTGTCCACAAACATTCGCGCAGCAAGACCCAGCGTCCGAACGCATCTTTGATCCAGCGGCCGAGCGGCGATGCGTGCGGCGGTCGCCGCGTCGGTGGCGCTCCCCGCGCGGCGGGCGCGGGTGCGTTGCCCACCCGCGCGTCGACGATCGCGCGGATGCGGCCACGCGCTCGATGCAGCAGCACGCGTTGGTTCGCGGTGCTGATGCCGAGCAGCGTGCAGGCGTCCTCGGCGGTAAATCCTTCCAGATCGCGCAGGATCAAGACCGCGCGCTGACCGCCGGGCAACTGTTCGATTGCCGCCTGCACATGATCCCACAACTGCCGGCCGCCTACGATCCGTTCCGGAGTGATGTCGTCCCACAGCCGCGGCGCTTCCACCCAGTGCCCATCGGGCTGAAAGGCGGAGAGCGGAACGGCGCGCTCGTCCGGTTCGCCGCCGTCGAGGTGTGGCAGCCCGACCAGCCGTGCCTCGCGCCCCGCCCGGGTGCGCGCACGGTTGAGCACGATGCTGAACAACCACGTCGTCAAGCTGGAACGGCCCTCGAAGGTGCCGATGCCTGTCAGGACGGCGAGCCAGGCATCCTGAACGACCTCCTCAGCCTGGGCGTGACTGCCGATGATCGAGGCGGCGACGCTCACCAGAGAGGCATGGAAGCGGTGGATCAGGCGCCGATAGGCGGCCGAATCGCCGTTCCGCAGCCGCGCCAGGAAATCGGGCTGATCGAACCCGCCGTCGCGCCCCGCGGTCTCGCGCATGCTGTGCTGGCCTTTCCTGCCGACCCTGGCAAACTACGCGTAACGCGGCGCCTGGCTGCGAGTCTCACCAAAACGTTGACTGGGATGCAGGTGACGTGGCGATCCCATCCTGTCGTGACATGAGCGAGTTGGTGACAGGCCACATGGAGCGTGCCCTGCCGCTGACGGCTGAGGTGGGCGTGCGGTTGCACCTGCTGCTTTGCCCTGCGTGCCGGCGCTATTTCGCGCAAATGCGCGCGATGGTGCGCATGCTCCGGGGTGGGCAATTGTCACCGCCATCGCCGCAGGTCGAGTCAGACGTCCTCACCCGGCTGTCCTTGGGTGGCGACAATCAGGCCTGACTGCGGCGCGGCGTCGTTCGCGCGCGACTGGGAGGCCTCAACGATGCGCGAGCTGTGGTGGCGTCATCGCCATTCGCGCCGAGCGCGAGCGGCAGTGCGGGGAAGCCGGCCGGGGCCACTTCCGAATGACCGGATCGTGGAATTTTACGATGACGGGCAGTGTCTCCCGCGCGACCGTCGGCTTTGTCTGGCCGCTGTCTCGGGGCGAGGCGCTGTTGCGCCGGCTCCTTCCGGGGCGGGTTTCGCCCAACCGGTCCGAACGGCCGGGGTGGCGCGGGGAAGGGCGCGGGCCGGCCCGGGCCGGGGGGCAACTGATGATGAATTCGAAGCAATCCGGGGATCGTCTCTTGATCTTAGGCCTGGTCGGGAAATTATCTAATGGGTGGCCGTTTGGCATGCCGCTTGCTTGGTCCTCCCCCGGCCATTTGCGGGCTGGCCGCGCTGCCGGGGAATAGCGGCTGCGCGCGTGCAGTCCGGACACACGCACTTGTTGGTGATCCGCCACAAAGCAAACACGCTGCATCCCCTTGTCTGTCATCCGCTGCCCCACGCTCCAAATGGAGAGCCCCCAATGTCTGATGATCCGGAAGGCCACACCGAAAACGAATCGGCCGACTCCGCGAAAAAAAACTTCACGCGACGCGGGCAGCATACGCTACGCTCGACCCCATGTAGCGTGAATGCCGGAGGGGTCACTTTTTTCAGCCCAAATAACGGAGCGACCGATGCCCATGGTCGATGATCTGTTCACCACTTACGCGAAAAGCTTCGAAACTCAGCGCGAAGCCGAGTTGTCGCTACCGGATTATCTCGAAGGCTGCCGCGACAATCCGATGATGTACGCCTCGGCGACCGAGCGTTTGCTCGCCGCGATCGGCGAACCTGAGATGGTGGATACGGCAAAAGATGCGCGCCTCGGCCGCATATTCATGAACCGAACCATTCGGGTTTACCCGGCGTTCAGTGAATTTTACGGCATGGAAGAGACGATCGAGCGCATCGTCGGGTTCCTGCGCCACGCCGCGCAAGGCTTGGAAGAGCGTAAGCAGATCATGTACTTGCTCGGCCCCGTCGGCGGCGGCAAGTCGTCGCTCGCTGAGCGGCTGAAGTGCTTGATGGAAGTGCATCCCATCTATGTGCTGAAGGCCGGCGACCAGCTCAGCCCGGTGTTCGAGAATCCGCTCGGATTGTTCGATCCCGAACGAATGGGCGGTGTACTGGAAGATCGCTACGGGATTCCACGCCGGCGTCTCAGCGGCCTGATGAGTCCGTGGTGCGTCAAACGCCTCGACGAGTTCAGTGGTGACATTTCAAAGTTCCGCGTGCAGAGGCTGCCGCCATCACGTCTGCGGCAGATTGCGGTCGCCAAGACCGAGCCGGGCGACGAGAACAACCAGGACATCTCCTCACTTGTGGGTAAGGTGGATATCCGCAAACTGGAGCTCCACGCCCAGAACGATCCGGACGCGTACAGCTACTCGGGCGGCTTGAACCGTGCCAACCAGGGCATCCTCGAGTTCGTCGAGATGTTCAAGGCGCCGATCAAGATGCTGCACCCGTTACTGACCGCGACGCAGGAGGGCAACTACATCGGCACCGAGAATATCGGTGCGATCCCGTTCAGCGGCATCATTCTCGCGCATTCCAACGAGGCGGAATGGCAGACCTTCAAGAATAATCGCAACAACGAAGCGTTCATCGACCGCATTTTCGTGATCAAGGTGCCGTACTGTCTGCGCGTGACGGAAGAGCAGAAGATTTACGACAAGCTGATCACGCGATCGGAACTGGCCGAAGCGCCGTGTGCGCCAGCGACACTGGAGATGCTGGCCCGCTTCTCGGTGCTCTCGCGCCTGCGCCGGCACGAGAACTCCACGCTGTTCTCGAAGATGCGCATCTACGACGGCGAGTCGCTCAAGGAGACCGATCCGCGTGCCCGTTCGCTGCAGGAATACAAGGACGTCGCAGGCGTGGAGGAAGGGATGGACGGTGCCTCCACCCGCTTCGCCTTCAAGGTGCTGGCAGCGACGTTCAACCACGACACGACCGAAATCGCCGCCGACCCTGTGCATCTGATGTACGTGCTGGAACAAGCGATCCGCCGAGAGCAATTGCCGCAGGAGACGGAAAAGCGTTATCTGGAGTTCATCAAGGGCGAACTGGCGCCGCGTTACGCCGAGTTCATTGGCAACGAAATCCAGAAGGCGTACCTGGAGTCGTATTCGGACTATGGTCAGAATCTGTTTGACCGCTACGTCTCCTACGCCGATGCCTGGATCGAGGACATCGATTATAAGGATCCGGATACCGGGCAGTTGATGAACCGCGAACTTCTCAACCAAGAGTTGACCAAGATCGAAAAGCCGGCGGGCATCGCCAACCCGAAGGACTTCCGCAACGAGGTGGTGAAGTTCAGTCTGCGGGCGCGTGCCAACAATAACGGCAAGAACCCGTCGTGGACCAGCTATGAGAAAATCCGTGAGGTGATTGAACGGCGCATGTTCTCGCAGGTTGAAGAACTGCTGCCCGTGATCAGCTTCGGCTCGAAGAAGGACAGCGAGACAGAGAAGAAGCACACCGAATTCGTCGAACGGATGACTGCCCGCGGCTATACCGAGCGCCAGGTGCGTCGCCTGGTCGAGTGGTATATGCGGGTGAAGCAAGCAGGGTAGCGGGGCAACCCCCCGTGACGGACAGACCTAATGCACATCGTCGATCGCCGGCTTAACCCAAGCGGCAAGAACCTCGCCAACCGGCAGCGCTTCATGCGCCGGGCCAAGTCCCTGATCCGCAAGGCTGTGCACGAGACCTCCGCCAACCGCAGCATCAAGGACGCGGACCAGGAAGGCGAGGTCTCGTTGCCAGCGCAGGGCGTGCACGAGCCGTCGTTCCATCGCAGTCCGACCGGCGGCATCCGCGACCATCTGCTGCCGGGAAACAAGGAGTACGTGGAAGGAGATACCATCCCGCGTCCTCCGGGTGGCGCCGGTGGTGGTGGGTCGGAAGGCAGCCCCGACGGCGAGGGCCAGGACGATTTCCGTTTCGCCCTGTCGCGCGACGAGTTTGTCGACCTGTTCCTCGAGGATCTGGAGCTTCCTGACCTCGCGAAGCGGCGCGTCGTCGATACCGAGGCGGTGAGTTGGCACCGCGCCGGCTACTCGATCACCGGCTCGCCAGCGAATCTTGCGCTGATGCGCACCGTGAGGAACGGATTGTCGCGGCGGATCGCGTTGCGCCGGCCGAAGGCGAGCGAGCTCGAGGCGCTGCGTGCGGAGATCGCGGCGCTAAGTGACGACGGCCCCGAGCTGACCCGGCGGCTGGAGCTGGAGGAGGAGCTCGCACACAAGCTCCGTCGCACCAGCCTGATCCCGTACATCGACCCGTTGGATGTGCGATACAAGCGGTTCGAGGCGGTGCCTCGGCCGGTGGCGCAGGCCGTCATGTTCTGCCTGATGGACGTCTCGGGGTCCATGACAGAGCACATGAAGGACCTGGCGAAGCGATTCTACGTGCTGCTCTACATTTTCCTGAAGCGTCGCTACAGGCACGTGGACGTGGTGTTCATCCGCCATACGCACCAGGCGCAGGAAGTGGATGAAGATACCTTCTTCCACTCACCCGAAACCGGCGGCACCGTGGTGTCCACGGCGCTCGAGGAAATGCAGCGCGTCATCGACGAACGCTACAACCCCGATTCGTGGAATATTTACGCCGCGCAGGCGTCGGACGGTGACAACACCGCATCGGACAACGACAAAACGGCGGCGCTGCTGACCGACGTCATCCTGCCGGTCTGCCAGTATTATGCGTATCTCGAGGTCGGGCGGGATTCCGAGCACTTCCCACCCGGGTTCATCCGTCGGGATTCCGATCTCTGGCAGACCTACACGACGATCATCCGCACTGGGGCGCCGATGGCGATGCGCAAGGTCGGGCATCGACGCGACATCTACCCCGTGTTCCGCGAGCTGTTCGCGAAAAAGAACGCGCAGCAAGAGCAGGAGACGGTATGACGTGGGTGAGGGGAGGGCGTTTCGCCACACCCTGACCCGACCCGCTCTCGCACGTAGAGCGGGAGAGGGCATAAGGAGCCTCTATGAGCATCACTCTAAAATCCGACCGTGCCGCACAACCGCTGTTCGAAGGCGCTGACTGGGAATTTTCCACCATCCAGCGTGTGCACGACGCCATCGAAGAGATCGCCGTCGGCGAATTCGGCCTCGACTGCTATCCGAGCCAGATTGAGGTCATCAATTCCGAGCAAATGCTCGACGCCTATTCGTCGATCGCTATGCCACTGTTCTACAAGCACTGGTCGTTCGGCAAACATTTCGCCCGCAACGAGGCGTTGTACCGCGCCGGTATGCAAGGCCTGGCGTACGAGATCGTCATCAATTCCAATCCGTGCATCTGCTACATCATGGAAGAGAACTCCATGACGATGCAGACTTTGGTGATGGCGCACGCAGCCTTTGGCCACAACCATTTCTTCAAGAACAATTATCTGTTCCGGCAGTGGACGGACGCCAACGGCATCCTCGATTATTTGAGCTTTGCCCGCGATTATGTCGCGAAATGTGAGGAGCGGCATGGGATCGAGGCGGTCGAGCGGGTGCTCGATGCGGCCCATGCGCTGAAGGATCACGGCGTCAACCGCTACGCCCATCGCACCAAACCCAATCTTGCCGAAGAACGACGGCGGGCGGAAGAATGGCAGGCGCATGAGGAAGCAACCTACAACGATTTGTGGCGCACAGTTCCCGGCGCCGGCCGTGACAAGGAAGAAAGGGACGCCGCAGAGGCGCGGCTGCAGGAGATTAAGCGGGAACTCGGCCTGCCGGAAGAAAACCTGCTGTACTTGATCGAAAAGCGCGCTCCGCGTCTTGAAGACTGGCAGCGTGAGCTGGTCCGTATCGTCCGCCTCGTTGCGCAATATTTCTACCCGCAAAAGCAGACGCAAATGATGAACGAGGGTTGTGCGACCTTCGTGCATTACGAAATTATGCGGCGCCTGCACGAGAAGGGCCTGATCACCGAGGGTTCGATGCTCGAATTTCTGCATTCGCATTCGAGCGTCGTCTTTCAGCCCGACTTCGACGATCCACGGTTCAGCGGCATCAACCCCTATGCGCTTGGCTTTGCGATGATGTCCGACGTTCGGCGCATATGCGAGGAGCCGAGCGCAGAGGACCAGGAGTGGTTCCCCGATATCGCCGGCCGCGGCAATGGCTACGGTGTGCTGCGCCACGCCTGGGCCAATTACCGCGACGAGAGCTTCGTCCTGCAGCATCTGAGCCCGGCGATGATCCGAAAATTCCGCATGTTTGCGGTTTCGGACGACAGCAGTAAGCCGGCGATGAGGGTCGAGGCGATCCATGACGAGATCGGGTATCGCAAGATACGCAGTGCGTTGTCGCGCCAATACGATCTGTCTCGGCGTGAGCCGGACATCCAGATCGTCGATGTCGATTTGACCGGCGATCGCTGTCTGGTGCTGGCGCATTACGTCCATGACGGCGTGCTGCTCGAGGAGAAAAGCTGCCGCTCGGTGCTGCGCCACACCGCGCTGCTCTGGGGCTACGCGGTCAAGCTCCTCGAAATCGAGGCGGCGACCGACAAGGTGCTGAAGACTTACGAGGCGGGCGATAAATAGAAATGAGAAGAGGAAATAGAACGATTGATGACCATAAAATTAAACATAATAAGGAGATTAAAATGTCTGCTGCC
>JASHQG010000088.1 GCA_030037665.1 Acetobacteraceae bacterium | reverse complement strand
GGCGTCACCAGCCTGTATGTCACGCACGACCAAGTCGAGGCGATGACGCTCGGCGACCGGCTGCTGGTGCTGCATGAGGGCCGCCCGTCGCAGCTCGCCACGCCGCTTGAGGTGTTCGAGCGCCCAGCCAACACCTTCGTCGGCGGCTTCATCGGCGCGCCGGCGATGAACTTCCTCCCGGCCCGACTGGCGTCTGGCGGCACGGCGGCACAGCTCGACGCCGGACCGCTCATCGCCTTGACCGACGGGAGGCGCGCCGAGCCGGATGGCACAAAACTGACCATCGGCATCCGCCCTGAGCATCTGACCCTCGGTGAGGGGCTGACGCTGGACGTGGACCTGATCGAGCCGCTCGGGTCCGAGACCCTGGTGCATGGTCATCTGCGCACCGACCCGGACTTGGCGTTGCTGGTGAAGCTCGCTGGGCGGGCCGCCGGGGGAGAGTCGGTGCAGATCGCGCTCTCCCCGGAGCATCTGCACGTGTTCTTGGCAGGTTCCGGCCAGCGTCTGGACCCGATTGAGGCGGAAAGCCCACTTGTTCAGCTTGCCGCTGGGCAATCCGCCGACTAGGGTCCGTACAGTCGCAGACAGACCGAGTCATCTCAGAATGGCGGTGTTGCCGGCCAGCTCAACGCCCACCATCAGCCCGGCGGAGATGCAAATCCTGGTCTCCCGCGCCGGGCTGGTGCTCAATCCGGGCCAGGTTGCAGACCTCGTGCTGGCGTGGCGGCAGATTGCGGGTCTCATTGCCAGTTTGCCGGCCGACCGGCCGATGGCCGACGACTTGGCGTTCGGCTTCCGCCTGCCGCCCCCAGCGGCATCCGTCGCGGCCGCTGCGGCGCGTCCGACCCGCCCCATAGCCGTTCCGGCCAAGGCGGCACCCCAACCCAAGCGCGCCAAAGTCAAGGCTGCGCCCCCCGCAAAGGCGAAGGTCAAGGCGGCGGCCAGACCGCCGGCGCGACGGGGCGCGAAGCGCGGGCGATGAAGGGCGGCGCTGCGTCTTTCCCCACCATCGCCGAAGCCGGGCGGTTGATCGCCGCGAAGAAACTCTCGCCGGTCGAGCTGACGCGCGCGCTGCTGGAGCGCATCCAGACCCTGGACCCGCACCTCAACGCCTTCCTGCTGGTGACCGAGCGCCAGGCACTGGCCGCCGCCCGCCTCGCCGAGCGCGCCGTCGCGAGCGGGCGCAAAAGCCCGCTGCTCGGCATCCCGCTCGCCTATAAGGACATCTATGAGACGGCCGGCGTGCGTACCACAGCGCACTCGCGCATCCTGGCCGAAAATGTACCGACCGAGGACGCCGAAACGGTAAGGCGGCTCGCGGCGGCTGGTGCCGTGATGCTGGGCAAGCTGGCGACGCACGAATTTGCCATCGGCGGTCCGGCCTTCGACCTGCCCTGGCCACCGGCGCGCAATCCGTGGGACCCGCGGCGGTTCACCGGCGGCTCCTCGTCAGGGTCGGGCGCGGCCGTGTCGGCCGGCATGGCCCTCGGGGCACTCGGATCGGACACCGGCGGATCGATCCGGCTGCCGGCGGCGTACTGCGGCATCGCGGGCCTGAAGCCGACGCCCGGCCTGGTGTCACGCCGCGGTGTCATCCCGCTCGCGCCGAGCCTGGACACGGCCGGTCCGATGGCGTGGACAGCGCAGGACTGCGCCATCCTGCTGGACGTGCTGGCTGCGCATGATCCGGACGATCCGGCGTCGGTGCCGGGCCCCGCCGTCTCCTATGCCCGTGCGATCGAGGCGCCTGTGAAGGGATTGCGCGTCGGACTGTTGCGCCGGTTTTATGAGCATGACGTGCCGGCATCGCCCGAAGTGCTGCAGATGATGGCGCGCGCAGCCGCTGTGCTGCGCGACCTCGGCGCGCGCGTGGAGGATGCGTCGCTGCCGTCCGTGCAGGAATACAACGCGGTCGGCCGCATCATCATCTCCTCGGAAGCCTACGCGCTGCACGAGCCGACGCTGCGAACACGGCTGTCCGATTATTCGCGCGTGTTCCGGGTCAGGGTGCTGGCCGGCGCGCTGATCCGTGCCGCGGACTACATCGCGGCACAACGCCGGCGCACCGATCTGATTAACGAAACCCGCCGCGTCTTCGAGCGCTTCGATGTGCTGCTGAGCACGCCGACAGCCGGATCCGCGCCGCTATTGACCGAACAACGCCCGGACGACGGGTTTTCGCGTCCGCTGCTGACAACGGTGGCGAACGTCGCCGCGATCCCCTCGCTGGTGGTGTGTGGTGGATTCACGGCCACTGGCCTGCCGCTGGGGCTGGAGATCATGGCCCCGCCGTGGGGGGACGCGACGGTGCTGCGCGTCGGTCACCAGTTTGAACGGGCGGCCGGACTACGTGGCCGAAGGCCAGACCTTTGACAATCCGGCGATGGTGCGGCGAGAACCGGTCGCCATCGGGACGCGGCCGGCCTGTGCGACGGATCCCCCCACGCGGCTGAAGCTGAGCGCGATCGTGGTCGCAAACGAGAGCGGCTGCGGTGGCACCGCACGCCAACCGTCTATCCGGTGTGGTCAGGTTTGCGGCGGCGCGCCCAACAGGCTTCCGAAGCGGCTCTGCCCGCAGACCGGCGCCTCCCGCACAGTCATGCACGTTGCCTCGTCCTGCCGGTTGCACCACCATCGCATCACCGGACCAACGCGAGACCACGCAATGTTTCCGCTGCTCATCCTGCTCAGTGTTCTCGGCCTCGTGCCCTACGTGCTGTGCGGCCTGGCAGCGCTGGGGCCGCACGCGGCGAACGCTGATCACATGCTGGCTGCCCTGATCGGCTGGTCGGCAGTGGTTCTGGCGTTCGCCGGTGGCGTCCATTGGGGATTCGTTTTGCGCGACAACGCCGCGCAACCACCGTTGCATCGTGCGCGCATCGGTCTCGCCGCATTGGCGCTGATCGTTGCCTGGGTTGTCCTGGTGTTGCCCACGCTCGCGCCGGCCTGGCTGGCACTGCTGGTGGTGATCGTCGGTTACATTGCCGCGCTACTGGCGGAACACCATGCGGCCCACCGCGACCTGCTGCCGCGGCGCTATCTCTGGCTGCGCTGGGGGTTCACCGTCGTGGCGACGGCGATGCTGATCACCGTGCTGACGTTGCGTCTGCTGGGTCAGACGATCGTGTTGTGACATAATGTCCTGACAAATCCCGCCAGCGCGCGGTGCGGTGATCACGGCCGCGCCGCTCTTGCCCTGTCGCTTGAACCCCGCTCTTTTGGGACGACGGGAGAATCGCATGACCCACGCGCTTGTCGAGACATTCTGTGCCGCGCGTGTTGTCCCGGTGGTGCGCACCAGTCGCACAGCCCACGCCGGGACCGCTGTCCAATGGCTGCGCGACGCCGGACTGCGCATCTTCGAAATCACCATGACCATTCCCGATGCACCCGCGCTGATCCGCGAACTCGCGGCCGACCCCTCGCTTTTGGTCGGCGCCGGAACGGTGCCGGATCGTGCCACCGCCGATGTGTGCCTGGCAGCCGGTGCCCGCTTTATCGTTGCGCCCTGGGTCGATGCGACGCTGGCCGGGCCGTGCCGTGGGGCCGGTGCGGCGCTGATGCTCGGCGCGGTGACGCCGACTGAAGTGCGTGCCGCGCTTGCCGCCGGCGCCGATGTGGTGAAGGTTTTTCCGGCGTCTTCGGTTGGCGGTCCCCGGCATATCCGCGCCTTGCGCAGCGTGCTGCCGCAGGTCGCATTCTGCCCGACCGGCGGTGTCGAGCCGGACAATCTCGCGGCGTATCTCGCTGCCGGCGCCGCATTTGTCGGCATGGGCGGCGCGCTGGTGGATGAGAAACGCGTCGTAGCGGGCGACCGGGCGGCGATCGAGGCGGCCGCGCGGCAGGTGCTGGCCTGATGGCGGACCTGCTGTGCATGGGCGAGCCGATGCTGGAATTTAACCAGCTTCCGCCGCAGCCAGATGGAACGGTGCATTACCTCGAAGGCCATGGCGGCGACACGTCGAACGTGGCGATTGCCGCCGCGCGACAGGGTGCGTCGGTCGGCTACATCACGGCGATTGGCACGGACGCACCGGGCGACAGCTTCATGGCGTTATGGCAACGCGAGGGTGTGGATACGGCCACCGTTCTGCGCAGCGCGCGTGCGCAGACCGGTATCTACTTTGTCACACATGACGCGACGGGCCATCATTTCCTGCATTACCGCAAGGGTTCCCCGGCCGCGCTTTACCAATCGGCGGACTTGCCCGAAGGAGCTTTGGCAGCCGCGAAGATCTTTTATGCGTCCGGTATCAGTCAGGGCATTTCGAGCGCTGCGGCCGATGCCGTGTTCGCGGCGATCGACATCGTGCGACAGCACGGCGGCAAAGTTGCATATGACACCAATTACCGTCCGCGCCTGTGGCCGCCGGCCCGTGCGGCGGCGGTGATGCATGCGGCGATGGCGAATGTCGATTATGCATTTCCTGGCATGGAAGACGCGCTCGTTCTGACCGGCCTTAGCAACCCTGATGCGATACTGGACTTCTACCTGCGTCTGGGAAGCAAGATCGTGGTGCTGAAGATGGGCGAATCCGGCGCTTATTTCGCCGACACGCAGCGGCGCGTGCTGATCGCGCCGCATTCGGTGCAGGCAGTGGATGCCACCGGCGCCGGAGACACGTTCTGTGGGGCATTCCTCGCCTGCATCCTTGCCGGAGATTCATCCGAGCACGCGGCGCGCTACGCGAGCGTCGCGGCCGCGTTGACGTGCACGGGATACGGCGCGGTCGCGCCGATACCGACTGCCGCTATGGTACGAGCAGTCCTGCAGGCCTGAAAAAGGCGCGGCACATCACGGTAAAAGTGAAGGCAACCGCCTGCTGCTGCCGGCCGTTTTGACGACCGGATCCGACGCAGGCTGCGCCGGCCGTTTGCGCCTTGCAGGCAGGGACGTTGCTCATGAGGAATCAGCCTCCCGGCCAGGATGTGCCGCCGCCGCGTGAGCGGCAGCCGAATCCGGCCAGAGTTGAACATCGCGTCCGTACGGCGCGTGACAGTCTGCCCGGCGAGCGGGACGCATTGCCGCATGGTGCGCTTGGCGGCCTGCCACCGGAGCCGCAAGGCGACGAAAACCGCGATCCGCCGCCAAACGCGCCAACGCCACCGCGTTAGCGGCGATCCCCTCCTCGTGGGCAAGGGGTTCGAGCGAAGGTTTGGAGCGATCGATTCAGCCCGATTGGCCTCGCCCCTGCTCCCCCGCCACGGGAGGTGGAAAGCGGCTCTCCCGTCGCGGCCTTCGCTCACGCCGGGTTTCTTGCGGGTGCCCCGCGTTTCACCGGGCGCTTGCGCGCAGGCGTCGCGTGACGGCGTTGCGCCGTCTTCGCGCTTTCCGTCTGATCGAGGCTCGCCTTCAATGCCGCCATCAGTTCGATCACGCTGTCGCGGCTCGGCTCTTCGGCTGCGTGCGGCGCTATGGTTTCCCCGCGAAGCCTGGCATCGATGACTTCGCGCAGGCGCGTTTCGTAGCAATCCTCGATGTCCTCGGGCGCGAACGTCCCAATGCGCCGCTCGATCAATTGCGCTGCCAGCCGCACCATTTCCGCATCCGACGCCTGCGCGGGCATCGCATCGAACAGGGGTTTCGCATCGTTCAGCGCGCGCAGTTCGTGGAGGGTATGGCAGACCATGCTCTTGCCCATGGGCAGGATCGCCACCGCACGCTCACGCTGCCCGATCACGACGCGCGACAAGGCCGCGCGGCCGCTGTCCCGCAGGGCATCGCGCAGCACGACAAAGACGTCCTGCCCGGCCTTGCCTTCTGGTGCGACGTAGTAACTGGTGTCGAACCAGATCGGGTCGATCGATCCGCGATCGACAAACGTGCCGATCGTCATGGTCGACGAAGTGTCCGTTCTCGCTTGTCTAAAATGCTCATCGTCCAGAAGCACATAGCGGTTCTCTGCGAATTCATAGCCGTTCACCAGATCTCGGTGCACCACTTCCTCGTCGTTTTCGTAATCGAGCGTGACCATGCGCACGCGGTGTCCGGTCCTGGGATTGATAAAATGAAAATGCCGCTTGCTCCTGTTGCGCATGACGGCATGCAGCGCGATTGGGCAGCTCACCAATGCCAGGCGCAGATGCCCGCGCCAGATAAGCCGTGTCAGGCCCATCGCCTCCGTCTCGCCCGTATGCGCGTCCCGTCGCGATACCATGTTAGCCTCCGGGTGGCCTACGCCTTCTGTTCACGATGTCGCGCAGTGTTGTGTCACCTGACCGTTCCGGCTTCACACTTGCCTCTGTATGTGCAACTCCGAACCGCCCGACCGTTGGTGCGGCACAAGTCTGCACAGTGCAGAGACGAACTATGACCAACCGCGCCGTCACCCCGACGATCGTCATGGCCGCGCCCGCGCGGGTCACGGCCGGCCCCGCAAGCACCCCCCCTCCTCGGGCGGTCCCGCCACTCGCGCGCAGACCGGGAGCGACATGTCGCCCCACATGCCGGCGGGTCAAGAGACCGGCGCCCGTGCGGCAAGAGCAAGCACGATCGCGTAGATGCCGGCCGCGACCAAGGCATCATAGGGGCGCTTGCCGGGCTGCAGGTTCACCACCTGACAACCACGCCGGTGTCGGGTTATATCTCATCGAACTGACCTTCCGGCCGAGGATGCGGCCTGCCATACTGGTGCGCCAAGCCAGACGCCACACGCCGCCTTTCCGCTCACCTGCCGGGGAACGTGCATGGACGAGGTCGCCTTTCGCCTAGAACGGCATCGCGGCGCAAAGGCGGACGTGGCCATGCGCTACGGGGTAGTGCGTGCGTATACGGAACACCTCGCCGCACATCTCTCAGCCGAGGATCAGTGTGTACAGTCGATGCCGGATGCCAGTCCGGCAAAATGGCATCGCGCCCACACCACCTGGTTCTTCGAACAATTCGTGCTGGGTGAATATCTGCCCGGCTATACCCCGTTCGATCCGAAATTCTGTTATCTGTTTAATTCGTACTATGAAGCCGTCGGTGCGCGACATCCCCGCCCGATGCGCGGTGTTCTGACCCGGCCGTCAGCGGTGGAAATCTCAGCCTATCGCGCACATGTTGATGCCGCGATGGCGGGGTTCATCCCGATCATGCCGGAGAATCCGACGACACTCGTGGAACTCGGACTGCAGCATGAACAGCAGCACCAGGAACTGTTGCTGACCGACATGCTGCACGCGTTTGCGCAAAATCCGCTGATGCCGGCGGCGTTGCCTGGCTGGCGGGAGCCGGCGGGCGCAGCACCGCCCAGCCGATTTGTTCACTGTTCCGGCGGCGTTGTGCAGATCGGTCATCAGGGCGCCGCATTCTGCTTCGACAACGAGACACCGCAGCACGAGGTGTTGCTGCGCGACTACGCGTTGTCGTCGCGTCTCGTGCGCAACGGCGAGTGGCTGGAGTTCATAGCCGACAGTGGCTACCAGACGCCGACACTGTGGATGTCCGATGGCTGGGCGAAGCTACAAGCACAAGGCTGGCGTGGGCCGCTCTACTGGGTCGAACGCGATGGCGCGTGGTGGCAGATGGGCCTTGGCGGGCCGGCGCCGCTGGAACCGGATGCGCCGGTGCGCCACGTCAGTTGGTATGAAGCGGATGCCTTCGCGCGGTGGACCGGTGCGCGTCTGCCGACCGAGGCGGAATGGGAAGCCGCCGCGCAGCATCCGGCGATGCACGAGATGACTGGACATCTCTGGCAGTGGACAGCCAGTCCGTACTCCCCCTATCCGGGCTACCGGCCCGTCGCGGGCGCGGTCGGCGAGTACAACGGCAAGTTCATGGTCAACCAGATGGTGCTGCGGGGCGGTTCGATGGCCACTCCACCCGGCCACGCACGATCGAGCTATCGTAACTTCTTCCACCCTGACAAGCGCTGGCAATTCTCCGGCCTGAGGCTGGCGCGGGACGCCTGACAGAGAAAGCGACCGCAGCCCATGCCCTCATCCAGCGGAGCGTCCGCCCCGACCGTCGATCACGGCCTGGTGGACCTGGCACTGTCCGGCCTCTTGCAGCCCCAGAAAATGCTGCCCGCCAAGCTCTTTTATGATGAGGAAGGCTGCCGCCTGTTCTATCGCATCACTGAACTGCCGGAGTATTACCTGACGCGGACCGAGCGCACGCTGTTGCGACAGATCGCACCGTTGGCGGTCGCCGGTCTGCCGCCGGACGCCGCTTTGGTGGAGTACGGTGCGAGCGACGAAGCGAAGGCCAAAGATCTGCTCTCTCAGCGCAACGCGGCCGGCCAAACGGCTGTTCGCGCCTACGTGCCGATCGACGTCGCGCTTCCCGCGCTGGACCGCATGCGCGTGCGGTTGGCGGAATCGCATCCATGGCTCGATGTTCATCCGATTGCCGCTGATTTCATGCAGGCGATCGCGCTGCCTGCGGCAGTGGCCGGCCTGCCGCATTTAGGCTTCTTCCCTGGATCTACGATCGGCAATCTCGATCCGTTCGAGGCGACGCGGTTCCTGGTACGGGCGCGTACGACGCTCGGCGACGAAGCGCGCTTTCTGGTGGGCGCGGACCTGCGCAAGGACCCGGCGATTCTGTTACCGGCCTATGACGACACCGCAGGGGTGACCGCCGCATTCAACCGCAATCTGCTGGTACGGCTGAATCGCGAGGCCGGTGCCGACTTTGTGGCGTCGGCGTTCGATCATCGCGCGGTTTGGAACAACGAGGAAAGCCGCATCGAGATGTATCTGGTGAGTCGCCACCGGCAGACCGCGCGCATCGCTGGCCGGGCGGTTCAGTTCGCCGCCGGCGAGACGATCCACACCGAGAACAGCTACAAGTACACTGCGGAACGGTTCATCGAGATCGCCGCACGGGCCGGCTGGCGGGCGCGTTACACCTGGACCGATCCGGAGCGTCTGTTCGCGTTGTACCTACTGGCGTAGGCGCCCGCGCCTGGTGAGAACTTCATCCATCCGGACAGCGGGCGATTCGCCGCTACGGCGTCATCAATGAAGAGCCCACAGTCCGACTTCGTAGCCGGGCACGAAGTTCCGGTTGGTCATGTCCGGATTGCGGTTGATGTACATCCGATTGAACATCGGGTGCCGCATGCTGCGCGTCTCATGCTCGATCCGGAACAGCGGCTTGTTGGTGTCGATGTCGACGATGTCGAGGAAGCGGTACTGGTGCTGGTCGCTTTCCTCGGTGATCAGACCGCGCTCCAGCAGCTTCCTGTGCGGGCCGGAGAAGTCGGCGAGCGTGACCTGGATGTGGTGGCCGTCATACTCCGGCAACTTCTTCCTCGTGTGCCGGTAGGTCACCTTGCATTCTCCCGAGCAACTTGCCCACGCGTATTCACCGCGCGCGTCCTTCGATACGCCGGAGATGCCGCCGAGGATCTCCGCATAGAACCGCGCGATCGCCGCAAGGCTCGTCTTGTCCGGCACGTCGAATTCGACATACGGCATGCCGACGCGCATCGCGCCGAAACGTGCCGGATCCGGCTCGTGCACGCGGATGCGATTGCCCCACGGGCAGGTCGTCTCGACCGCGTCTTCCGTCTCGTGGAAGCCGAACTTTGTCCCTTTCAGAAACTTCTTCACGTAGTCCAGCCGGCGCAGCAGTGCTTCGCGATCGGGCATCACCAACGCCGTGGTGCCGCGCAACACCTGTGCGTCGCGCGTTGGCAGATGGAACTGGCCACGGCCGACGTTGACCCACATGTTCTCAAGTCCGGCCATCAAGTAAGGATCGCGGGTAAGGCCAAGCCCCATCAGGTAGAACGCCGTTGCGTGGTTCTGGTCGGGCACGGTGACGTTGACGTGGCCAAGCTCGACAATGTTGCCGAGGTCCTCGGCCGTGCGGTCGAATTGCGGCATTGCCACAGCGTCATTCATCTCCTGGGTTCCCCTCTGCCGGAATGTCCTCCGATGGCGCATGATAACGCCGTGCGGCCGGGCCGGTCCATGCCCGAGCCGGACGGGGAGAGCCGGAAAGAGAGCTTCTCTGGCCGTCGCCGACATCGGCAGGAAACGGGATGCGGCGCCAGTGACGGCGCGCGCAGTGACGGAGGAACCAGGGTCATGCACCGTCAGCTAAAGCAGGCGGCTTTTTCTGGTCTTGGGCGCCGACGTATCCAGCTCTGGGGTAGCACGACAAGGGCCCTGACGTGCCGGCCCAACGCAAAGCAAACACGTCGCGTGATTGCGGATCGATCGGTCTTAGACCGCTTGCTCCTTGCGGGGCGCCCTCGCCGTGTACGCGACGGGCGCACCGTAGCGGCATCGCGCGCGCCGCGCGGACGCGGCCCGCGCGGCCATTCGCTGCCTGAACGCAGCAGTTTCTCGCGGAGGTGCTTATGAACCCGATTGCCGAGACCACGTCAGGCAAGATCCGAGGTGTCATGATAGGCGGCGTCGCTGCGTTCCGCGGCGTGCCATACGGCGCACCCACCGACGGCGCGAACCGCTTCCTGCCGCCCCGTCCGCCATCGTCCTGGGCCGGCGTGCGCGACGCACTGGAGTATGTCGGCCAGGCGCCGCAGTCGCGGGTCGGCTTTCCGCAGCGTGAGGAACTTGCCGACTTCGCCGGCGTCGCAGACAGCTCACCTGAGAGCGAGGACTGCCTCAGGCTGAATGTCTGGACGCCATCGCTCGACGGCGGCGCCAAGCGGCCTGTGATGGTATGGTTGCACGGCGGCGCGTTCTCCTTCGGCTCGGCAAACAGTCTTCGGCTGCAAGGCATGCGGCTTTGCGGACGCGGCGACGTGGTGCTGGTGACCGTGAACCAGCGCCTGAACATTTTCGGCCATCTCGACCTGTCGGATACTGGTGGCGCCGAGTACGCGGCGTCGGGCAACGCCGGCGTGCTGGATATGATCGCCGCGCTGCAATGGGTGCGCGATAACATCGCCGCATTTGGCGGCGACGCCGGCAATGTCACGATCTTTGGCGAGTCGGGCGGCGGCGGCAAAGTCAGTACGTTGCTCGCGGTGCAGTCGGCACGCGGCCTGTTCCATCGCGCTATTGTGCAGAGCGGCGCTGCGGTGCGCCTGCGAACCCGCGAGCGTGCGCTGCAGCTGACCGACGCGGTGTTGCGCCAGCTCAGACTGTCGCGCGCGTCGTTCTCTGAGGTGCACGCGGTGCCAATGCCGCAGCTGCTCGCTGCGATCGAACCCGCGATCAAGGCGATTGGACCATCGCGATGGCCACTCCTGGACCGCTATCCGTTCGGACCGGTGGTGGACGGCACGCTGCTGCCGCGCCAGCCGTTCGATCCGGACGCGCCGTCGGTGTCCGCTGATGTGCCGTTGATTATCGGCGACTGCACACACGAGGCGTCGCTTTTCCTGGCGCGTGAGGACGCTGTGTGGCACGGCACACTGACCGAGGCTGAGATGCGCACACGCGTCGCGGTTGTCGCCGGTGCGGCTGCCGACCGCGTGATGGCGCTGTATCAGCGGCTGATGCCGGGAGCGACGCCGGCGCAGCGTCTCATCGCCGCGCTGACCGATGGACAGTTCCGCGTGCGCTCGTCGATGATGGCCGAACGCAAGGCCGCGCAGGCGGCAGCGCCGGTGTGGATGTACTCGTTCGCCTGGCAAACGCCGTTGTTCGATGGCCGGCTTGGTGCACCGCACGCGATCGATGTACCGTTCACCTTCGACACGCTGGAGTTTACCAACGCCACCGACCGCAGCAGGGCGGCGCAAGGGCTCGCAGCCACCATGTCGGGGACGTGGGCGAATTTCGCCCGCACGGGTGTGCCGGCGTGTGCGTCGCTACCGGTCTGGCCGGTTTATTCAACGACAGACCGGGCAACGATGGTTCTGGATGCGGATTGCCGCGTCGCACGCGATCTGGGCCGCGAGGCACGGGAGTTGTGGCGCGAGGTGGTCGACCAGTAGGCGCCCAGATTCGGCATCGCCTCCTTTAACCGGAGCGGGCGCCTTCCGCGCTGCGATCGCCGCTGTCATCGACAAGCGCTGCACGATTCACCGACAGCCAGGCCCGTACGGCCGGAGCCTCGTACCCCGCATCGCCCCCATCGGCCAGGCTGTCCGCCAAACGATGCAGTGATGCCAGATCGTCGATATCGAACCATTTTGGCAGCAGCACCGTCTCCAGCCCCGCCTCCTCTGCTCGTAGCAGCGTCTGGCGGCTTACCTGCTCGCTGCTCCGTGCAATGTCGCGAAACACAAATGCGTGCGGACGTTTGAGGCCGATCAGGTAGTAGCCACCGTCATCGGCCGCTCCCAGCACCATGCGGTCGCCCGGAGGTACCAGTGCCTCGGCAGCGTCGATCAGGAATCGCGTCGGCAGGTTCGGACTGTCGGCATTGAGCAGGCAGACGGCCTCGTGGCCCGATGCGAGCAGCGCCGTGGCGGCATGCAGCAGGCTGCGGCCAAGGCCGGCGACGCCGGCAATGTCAACCGCTTTGCCGTCGGCCAAGACAAGCCCTGTTCCTGCAGCGAGGTGACCGTCGAACAAGTGCGCAGCGCCGTCGGGCGCATAGGCGACATAGCCGGCAATGGAGGCAGTCTGTGCCGCGAGGTGGACGTTCTTGGTCGCGTCCTGCAGGAACGCAGCGCTCAGTGCGGCCGCCTGCTGTGGCGTCAGCGGCGGAGAAAGCCGTGTCTTCGACCGTCCCGCCTGCGGCGCCTTCGCCATGACGGCGATGGCACAGCATGCACGACGCGGCATGTCGTTACGTCCGGCGCAGGCGCGGGGCCATGACGCACCGGCAGCTCGATCGTCGCCGTGCGCCCGGCGGCGGTGTTCGCTGGATCGCCAAGCGATGTCTCCTGATAGCTTCTGCTGCATCAGACTCGCGGCCCCCTCATAAATTACCGTGGAGGACCACCGTGGCCAATTTGTCCCCGCAATGACACGTCGGTGACCGCGACACCGTCCCCGCCCCCGCTCCCGCCATGCTGCGCTGCACCGTCTTGCCCACGCTGCATGGACCGGCTACCACGCCCGGGCCTTTCGGGCCGCCGCGGCTGCCGCCTACGCCCGGCGGGCTTCGTGCGTTTCCACTTTGCATCCCGGCAAGGACAACAACCATGGCCCGTAACAAGATCGCCCTGATCGGCGCCGGCAATATCGGCGGCACCCTCGCCCACCTGATCGGGCTGAAGGACCTGGGCGACGTGGTGTTGTTCGACGTGTTCGGCGGCGTCGCTGCCGGCAAGGCGCTTGATATCATGCAATCAGGTCCGGTCGAGGGCTTCGACTCGCTGATGACCGGCGGATCGGACTACAGCGCCATCAAGGGCGCCGACGTGGTGATTGTGACCGCCGGGTTTCCGCGCACGCCCGGCATGTCGCGGGACGACCTGATCGGCAAGAACGCCGGCGTGATCGCACAAGTGGCCGACGGCATTCGCACGAACTGTCCCGACGCGTTCGTGATCTGCATCACCAACCCGCTCGATGCGATGGTCTGGGTGATGCAACAGAAGTCCGGCCTTCCGGCTAAGCGCGTGGTCGGGATGGCGGGCATTCTCGACAGCTCTCGTTTCCGCCTGTTCCTGGCAGACGAATTTGGTGTGTCGGTGGAGGACGTGACGGCGTTCGTGCTCGGCGGTCACGGCGACACGATGGTGCCGCTGACGCGCTATTCGACGGTCGCCGGCATTCCGGTGCCGGATTTGATCAAGATCGGCTGGACGACCCAGGCAAAGATCGACGCGATCGTGCAGCGCACCCGCGATGGCGGCGGCGAGATCGTCAAGCTGCTGGAGCGCGGCAGCGCGTTCTATGCCCCTGCCGCCTCGGCGGTGGCGATGGCAGAAGCGTATCTGAAGGACAAGAAGCGCGTGTTTCCCTGCGCTGTGCAGTTGAACGGCGAATACGGCATCAAGGATTTGTATGTCGGTGTGCCGGTGGTGCTGGGTGCCGGTGGCGTCGAGCGCATCGTCGAGATTCAGATGAACGCGGACGAGCGGGCGGCGTTCGACAAGTCCTGCGCTGCGGTGAGAGAACTGATCGAGGCGGCGAAAAAGCTGGTCGGCTGACCGGCGATGGGCGCGAGCGTCGGCAGTCCGGACAGTCTCCCGATATGGCCGGGCTTGCCCAGATCATCGTCGCGACACCTGTGGCGCCGACGGCGTAACGCATTGCACCACCGTTATTGGGTCGATGAGCGGGTCAAGCCCGGCCATCACGATGGGTCAAGGTGCGCTCGATGAACATCCACGAATACCAGGCCAAGGAACTCCTCAAGCGCTACGGCGTCGCGGTGCTCGATGGCTACGTTGCCTGGACTCCGGACGAAGCCGCGGCCGCGGCGCATAAGCTCCCAGGCTCCGTCTATGTCGTGAAGGCGCAACTCCACGCCGGCGGGCGCGGCGCCGGGCATTTCACCGACGATCCGAACGGCAAGGGCGGCGTGCGGATCGCCCACTCCATCGATGACGTTCGCGCGGCCGCCGAGGCGATGCTCGGCCACACGCTCGTCACGCACCAGACCGGTGCCAACGGCCGTCCGGTCCATCGCGTGTACGTCGAGGCCGCCTGCGACATTGCCCGCGAGCTCTATCTCTCGCTGCTTGTAGATCGTGTCAGCGGACGCGTCACGATGATTGCCTCGACCGAAGGTGGGATGGAGATCGAGGATGTGGCCGCGCGCCATCCCGACAAAATCCTGCGTACCGCCGTCGATCCGGCAAGCGGACTGTCCGGCTTTCATGCACGCAAGCTGGCATACGGTCTGGCGCTGAACGGGGCCGCTGCGACGGCGTTCTCAAGGCTGTTGCCGGGCCTGTACAACGCTTTCACCAGCCTCGATTGCACCCAGGTCGAGATCAATCCGCTGGTCGTCACCGGCGACGCCAACGTGGTCGCACTGGATGCCAAGGTCGCCTTCGACGACAACGCCTTTTTCCGGCACCCTGAAGTGGAAAAGCTGCGCGACGAGGCAGAGGAGGATCCAAAGGAGCTCGAGGCCGCCAAGTACAACCTGAATTACGTCGCACTGGACGGCAATATCGGCTGCATGGTGAATGGCGCCGGTCTCGCCATGGCGACGATGGATATCATCAAGCTGTACGGCGCCGCACCGGCGAATTTCCTCGATGTCGGCGGCGGCGCCACCAAGGAACGTGTGACGGCGGCGTTCAAGATCATATTGTCGGATCCGAATGTAGAAGGAATTCTGGTCAACATCTTCGGCGGCATCATGCGCTGCGACGTGATTGCCGAAGGCGTGGTATCGGCGGCGCGCGAGGTGCAATTGTCAGTGCCGCTCGTCGTGCGCCTCGAAGGTACCAATGTCGATCTCGGCAAGGCGATCCTGGCCAATTCCAAGCTGCCGATCATCGCTGCCGACAACCTTGCCGACGCGGCGGGAAAAATTGTGAAGGCCGTGCAGGAGGGTTCCTGAGATGTCCGTCCTGGTCGACGCCACCACCACGGTTATCACGCAGGGAATCACCGGTGCGCAGGGCACCTTTCATACGGAACAGGCGATCGCGTACGGTACGAAAGTGGTCGGTGGCGTCACGCCGGGCAAAGGCGGGACGAAGCATCTCGACGTTCCGGTGTTCGATACGGTGGCCGAAGCCACCGCGGCAACGCGTGTCGACGCCACGGCGATCTACGTGCCGCCACCCTACGCGGCCGATGCGATCCTGGAAGCGATCGACGCGGAAATACCGCTCATCGTCTGCATCACCGAGGGCATTCCCGTGCTCGACATGGTGAAGGTGAAGCGGGCGCTGACCGGATCAAAGTCACGGCTGATCGGTCCGAACTGCCCGGGCGTGATCACGCCCGGCGCATGCAAGATCGGCATTATGCCGGGACATATTCACAGGCGTGGCTCGGTTGGCATCGTGTCGCGCTCGGGCACGCTGACCTACGAGGCGGTGGCGCAAACAACAGCGGTGGGGCTGGGACAAAGCACGTGCGTCGGCATCGGCGGCGATCCGGTCAAGGGCACGGATTTCGTCGAAGTGCTGGAGATGCTGCTGGCAGATCCCGAGACGAAGCAGATCGTCATGATCGGCGAAATCGGCGGACAGAGCGAGATCGAGGCCGCGGACTTCCTCGCGCATAACAGAGTGAAGAAGCCGACGGTGGGCTTCATCGCGGGCGCCGCCGCGCCAGCAGGCCGGCGCATGGGCCATGCCGGTGCGGTGATCAGCGGCGGCCGCGACACCGCTGCGGCAAAGATGGAAGCGATGCGCGCTGCCGGCATTCATGTGTCAGAAAGTCCGGCGGCACTGGGCTCGACCATGATAGACGTGCTGCGGGGTTAGCGGCCAGCGCGAGAAGGGCTGCGTCGAAGTAATCTCCTGTGGGAGATGGCTTCGTTAGAGCGACGCTCGCAATGACGACAACGTTCCTCACAAACACCGCACCACCGACAACCGTAGCCTCATTGATCAGCCGCGCAACCATTCGCGTGGAGGCAAATTCACCGGATTTCGGTGGCCCCGTGAAGAAATTGGTTCCGATGGAACGCGTCGCAGACGGCAGTTTTGAGATCTGCCTGCGATTATCCATGAACGCTGCGCCAATTCTGCAGCCCTGCTTTCGACCCGATCCGATGGAGCCGCTTGCGTCGCCTCGCAGCGAAGGCACAATGCTCCTTGTGATTACGCGACGGCGTTTTCGCACCGGCTCGACCCGAAGCGAACATTCGCAGGCGATTTCTGCCCAACACGTGAGCGATTGAATCGGTTGATCACGGCGCGTGGTGGAGAATTCTTGATCTGCGTCTCACTGAGCGCATGCCCGTACAGAGCAGACGTCTGATTACCTGAAACCGGCCACGCACCTCATTCGGCTTGTGTTCGAAGTGAGGCGCAACTAACCTTGGAAAGGCTCGACGAAAAGCAACCGCGCCGCGTCATCGGTCGCCAACGAATTGAAGCGAACGACCGGCTCGGCCTATCGCAAGTTGGCATCAGGTGAAGCAAGGGGGAAATAAGCGTTGGCCACAAAATTGACGCGTCGAAGCTTCGCCAAACTCACCGGCTCGGTACCGCTGACGGCGTCGGCCACGCAGGTCGCCGCTCAAACATCCTCGAGCAAACCTGCCGATCCATCACCCGACGAGCGTGCGCGCGAAACCGAGCAGAAGATGACTGATGACGAGCGATTTTCGCTCCTCATCAGCCTCATGGGTGCCGTCGCCGCGGTTGGCGTGCCGCGCGACAAGCGCATCCCTGAAGGTGTCAGTATGAGCGCCGGCTATACGCCGGGTGTGCCACGACTCGGAATCCCGGCACTGCAAAGCAGCGACGCCAGCATGGGCGTCACCAACCCGGGTTACCGGCCCAACGATAAGGGAGCCACGGCATTCCCAGCGTCAATTGCCGTCGGCGCAAGCTTCAACCCGCAACTCGCACATGAGGGCGGTGCGGCAATCGGCCGAGAGGCGCGGATGCGAGGCTTTAATATCATGCTCGCAGGCGGCATCAATCTCACCCGCGACCCGCGCAATGGGCGCAACTACGAGTATTACTCGGAGGATCCGTGGGTGAGCGCGGTCTTCGGTGCGGAGGCGGTCAACGGCATTCAGAGCGAAGGCGTCATCTCGACGCTCAAGCACTATGTGCTCAATTGTAACGAGACCAATCGCCACTGGCTTGATGCGATCATCGACCCTGCGGCGCTCCGCGAGAGCGACCTGCTTGCGTTCCAGATCGCCATCGAGCGCTCGCAGCCGGGTGCGATCATGAGCGGCTACAACAAGGTGAATGGCACTTACGCAAGCGGCAACAGCCACCTCTTAAACGATGTCCTCAAGGGCGCCTGGGGGTACAAGGGCTATGCGATGTCCGATTGGGGCGCGGTCCCCGCATGGGACTACGCGCTCAGCGGGCTCGATCAGGAATCTGGCATCCAGCTCGACGTCATGCAATGGGGCGCTGAGGCATTCACCGACCGGCTCAGAGCAGCCTACGCGAGGGGCAAGTTCCCTAAGGAGCGTCTCTCCGACATGGTGCGTCGGATCCTGCGCTCCGCGTACGCAATCGGCATCGACCGGTGGGGGCCGGCTCCGACCTTAGACATGGCAAAGCACAACGAGATTGCGCTGGAAATTTCCCGGCAGGGCATCGTGCTCTTGAAGAACGACGGCGTGTTGCCGGTTGCGACCGGCGGGAAACTAAAGATCGCCGTGATCGGCGGCCATGCCCAGGAAGGGATCATCTGCGGCACCGGATCGGGCGCAGTTCTTCCCGTCGGCGGGTTCGCCGGTGTCGTCAAGATTGGCGGCCCGGGCATTATGGGAGGGGGGCGCAACATGTTTCTGATTGCCCCGTCGCCGCTCGCAGAGCTCACGAAGCTGCTTCCGGACGCAAAGTTCGAATTCGACCCTGGTTACACGCCGGCGGAGGCTGCGCTGCTGGCGAGGCGCTCGGACCTGGTGATTGCCTTCGGCATTCGCGTGGAGGGCGAAGGCTTCGACAACGCCGATCTCTCGCTGCCGTGGGGACAGGACGCGGTGATCGACGCCGTGGCGAACACCAATCCAAACACCGTTGTCGTGCTGGAGACAGGCAACCCGGCGTCGATGCCGTGGCGCGGCAAAGTGAGGGCCATCGTTCAGGCTTGGTACCCCGGACAAGCAGGCAGCCAGGCGATCGCTGAAGTGCTGACCGGCACGGTGAACCCGTCAGGCCGCCTGCCGATCACGTTTCCGCTGGACCTCGCACAGACCCCGCGTCCGGGGCTGCCCGGCCTCGGCACGCCGTGGGGGACACCAATTACCATCCGGTATGATGAAGGCGCCGAAGTCGGCTATCGCTGGTACGCGCAGAAGAACCAGAAGCCGATGTACGCATTCGGTCACGGTCTGAGCTACGCAAGCTTCAGCTACCGCGAACTGGAAGTACAGGGGGGCGAGACCGTCACGGCCGCTTTCATCGTGACGAACACCGGCGCACGCGCCGGAACTGACGTGCCGCAGGTTTATCTGACTGCTGTGAACGGCGACGAACGGCTGCGACTACTCGGTTTCGGGCGCATCGCCTTGCAACCGAACGAATCGAAGCGCGTGTCTGTGGAAGCCGATCCCCGCCTGCTCGCCCGCTTCGACGGTGGCGCGGGCCGATGGCGCATTGCGGCGGGGCGCTACCGTGTTGCGGTCGGCAGATCAGCGCAAGACCTCGCACTAAGCGCGGACGTGCAATTGAGCGCGCGGCTGTTTGGGGTCTGACGTTGACCGGTCAGCCGGACAGCGGATCGCCCGCGTAAGAATGCGTCAAGACCTTGGCACGCAGTTCTTGATTTATAAAATGGAGGCTCAGCGTCCACTCACGCTTCGATGTTCCATCCGCCCGCCACCCATGCCGGCCTTCTGATCTGGACGCACGAAGATGCTGGCTGCACGTGCAGCTGCTGGTGCGGTGCATGGACCTACCCAGTGCTGCGGAAGCCGAGCGCCAATCGGGAACGGTTCGCGGCTGCGCCGATCAGGCGCTCCCGGCAAGGCACGGGCAAAGCGCGATCGCAAGGCACCCGCTTCCGTGAAGGGACGGGACGGCGGGTCGTGCGGGGTCACCCGGGCCAGTGGTTCAGCGGCCCGTGCCCGGCGCCAAACCCCGGTGCATCGGCAATCGCCCGTCGCACGTAATCCCGTGCCCGCGCCACTGCATCGCGCAGTGACATGCCCTGCGCCATCCCTGTCGCGACCGCGCTCGCCAGGGTGCACCCGGTGCCGTGCGTGTGCCGCGATGCGATGCGCGGCGCAGCGAACACCTCGGTCGCCTCCGCAGTCGCCAGGAGGTCCGTCACCGTGTCGTCTGGAAGGTGCCCGCCTTTCAGCAGCACTGCCGACACACCGCGCCTCAGCAGCATCGAGGCGGCGCGGTGCATCGCCGCCACGTCGGGGATCGCCTCGCCGAGTAACGCCTCGGCCTCGGGCAGATTGGGCGTTATCACCGTGGCCAAAGGCAGCAGCCGGCGGGTCAGCGCGTCCACCGCGCCGGTTTCCAGCAGCCGTGCGCCGCCCTTGGCGACCATCACCGGATCGACCACAACCGGGACGCGTCTGGCGAAACGTTCCAAAGCCTCGGCGACGGCCTCGATCACCGCCACGTCGCCCAGCATGCCGGTCTTCACTGCGTCGGCGCCGATATCCTGCAGCACGACCTCGATCTGCTGCGTCACGAACGCGGGCGGCACCGGCAGGACACCGGCAACGCCCAGCGTGTTCTGCGCGGTCAGAGCCGTGATGGCGGTTGCGGCATAGCCGCCCAGTGCCGTTACCGTCTTAATGTCAGCCTGGATGCCGGCACCCCCGCCGGAATCGGATCCCGCAATGGCGAGGACCCGGCCGCGCATCACGCGGCGCTCTCTCCCAGCCGCGCGACTTCGGCAATGGTCACACAGAGCGCATCAACGATGCGGCCGACCGTCGCTTCGTCCTCACCTTCCGCCATCACGCGTACCACCGGTTCAGTGCCGCTTTCGCGGATCAGCAGGCGGCCACTGCCGTTCAGTGACTCCTCTGCATCGGCGATCGCTGCCTGCACGCGCGCGTGCCGCAGCGGTGAGGGACCGGCGAATCGCACATTCTGCAGTCGCTGCGGCAGCGGCTGAAACATACGGCACGTTTCGCTGGCCGGTTTTCCCTGCTCCACGATCACCGCCAGCACCTGCAGCGCCGCCAACAGACCATCCCCGGTCGTCGCGAAGTCAGTCAGGATGACGTGGCCCGATTGCTCGCCGCCGACATTGGTGCCGAGTTCGCGCATGCGCTCCGCGACATAGCGGTCACCGACCTTCGTGCGATGCAAATTGAGGCGGCGCGCCTGCAGGAAGCGCTCCAGTCCAAGATTGGACATCACCGTTGCGACAATGCCGCCGCCGGTCAACTTTCCCGCTGCGTGCCAGGAGTGCGCGATCAGCGCCAGGATCTGATCGCCGTCGATCAACTCGCCATGCTCGTCGGCCAGCACCACGCGGTCCGCGTCCCCGTCGAGCGCGATGCCAAGATGCGCGCCATGCTCCTGTACCTGGGCGCACAGATATTCCGGCACTGTCGAGCCACAGCCCTTGTTGATGTTGAAACCGTCCGGGGCAACGCCAACGGACACAACGCTGGCGCCCAGTTCCCACAGTACCGTCGGTGCGACACGGTAGGCGGCGCCGTGCGCACAGTCGATGACGATTTTCAAGTCATCCAGCCGGAGGCCGCGCGGGAAGCTCGCTTTGGCCGCCTCGATATAGCGGCCGGGAGCGTCGTCCAGGCGTGCGGCGCGACCGAGTGCGGCCGGCGGCGCCAGGCGGTGCGCCAGCTTGCTGTCCATGAAGGCCTCGATCTCGGCCTCCTTCTCGTCTGACAGCTTGGCGCCGTCGGGCCCGAACAGCTTGATGCCGTTATCCTCGTAGGGATTGTGCGAGGCGGAGATCATCACGCCGAGGTCCGCACGCAGGGATCGCGTCAGCATGGCCACGGCCGGTGTCGGCAGCGGGCCGAGCAGGGTCACATCCATCCCGGCGCCGATGAAGCCGGCGGTCAGGGCAGGTTCGAGCATATAGCCGGAGAGCCGGGTGTCCTTGCCGATCACCACCTTGTGGCGGTGGTTGCCGCGGGTGAACAAGAGGCCAGCCGCCTGGCCGAGGCGAAGCGCGGTGCCGGCGGTCATCGGATCAGTGTTCGCCTTGCCGCGTATGCCATCAGTGCCAAACAGACGTCGGGATTGGGTCATCCGGGTTCCTTGCTCTGCAACCTGGTAATTTAACGCGCAGCGGCGGCAGGTGGGAAGCGAATCAGCTAACCGACGAAAGTGCCGCCGTTCACGTCCACAACCGCCCCGCTCAAGTAAGCCGCAGCGGGCGTGCACAGGAAGGCAATCGGCCAGCCGAGCTCCTCAGGCTTACCGAGCCGGCCGAGTGGTAGCGACGCCCTGGCGTCAAACCCGCGGGTCATGGCGGTCTCGACCGGGCCGGGCGCGACGCCGTTGACCATCACGCCGCGCTTGATGCCGTTGCGCGACAACCATTTGACCAGCGCGTGCACGGCGCCTTTCGACGCGGCGTAGTCGGGCGGGGTGTTTACTGAGGTACCACCGGTACGGCCGGCGACCGAGCCGATCAACACGAGCGCACCACCGCCATGCTGCGCCATATGATCGATGCAGGCGGCCCCGATTGCCAACGGGAGCCGGACGTTGACATCCATGATGCGGTGGAAGCGCTCGCGCCATTGCGGATCCTCGCGCCAGGATTGACCCTCCAGGATGGCGGCACAGTGCGCGGCGGCGTGCAGCCGGTCCCGGGTGAATAGCGACGCCAGAAAAGTGTCGTCAGTCAGGTCGCCCTCGGCGGTATCGCAGGGAACCTGCAGGCGCCCGACCTCAGCCCGCGTTGCTGCAAGAGACGCGCGATCGGCCAGTAGCAGCGGTGCGCCCAGCTGTGCGAGAGCGATGGCGGTCGCGCGACCGATGCCGTTGGCGGCGCCAGTCACCAGGACGCGGCGTCCGCGCATGTCGAGCGCGGCAGGTAACGTGGCTCGGCCGCTCATTTGTGCTCCTCCCCAGCCGATCCGAACATGGAAAGACGATCCGCGCGCACCGTGCGTGCATCACCTTTGCGCACTGTTACGCCGACGCGGTCAAAAAATTCCAGGATCTGAATCGCCACTTTGCGCCCGTTGTCGAGCCTGTCGCGGAAGATCGCAGCAGTGAGTTCCATCCTTGAGTCCTCGGCCGCGGCAGCCGCGGCGATCTCCGCCATTTCAGCGACGGTCTCGCGCAGGAAGAAATGATCGGGTGCGATCTGCACCAGCCAGCCGATCCGCTGCAGCCGCTTCAGTGTGGTGCGCATTGCCGTCTCAGGCACGCCAAGCGCCTGCGCGAGATCGCGCGTCCGCGGGGGACGAAATCGCTCGGCGGCGATCAGGTCACGGGTGCGCGGCCAGAGGAGCTCTTCGGTGGCAGTGAGGCGAATCTGGTGGGTGATAAGGCGCAGCCATGGCCCGTCCTGGCGCACGGTCCCGCGGCGCATGAGCGATTCGACGATGGCGCGGAAGGCGGCCGGCGGCGGACGCAGCCGCAGCGCCTGCCGCAAGCGCTCGGCCTGCAATCCGGGCTGGTCGGGGGCGCTTTGGTGGTACGCCGCGAGGACCTGTCCGATCTCCGCCTGCAGGGCCTGCAACCCGTCCGGCGTCAGCAGAAGGCCAGCCAGGCCGACGGCGGGCGCCGCCCGGGTGATCTTTTCCTGCTCCGCCGGTCGCAGGTTGCGGGCGCGGAAGAAGCGGGCGCCTTCCGTCCATCCGGGAGATTGCGCAAGCATGCCGTTGAGTGCGGCAGCTGGCTCCGGTTCTTCCATGGCAGAGAGGGCAGCGAGCCGTGCTGTGGTGCGGCGGCCCCGTTGTGGCGGAAACGGATCAATGACAATGCCACCGCCCATCGTGCGCGCGGCGCCGGAATCGCGCAGCACCAGCCGATCTCCGGCCAGCGCGCCGATGGCGCGGTCCAGCGACAGGCGCGCGAGGCCATCGCTGCCTGGTTCGATGCTGTCGCGATCCAGCGGGAATGCGCGGGCCATGCTGTGCGCGGCCCCGAGATGCAGATGCACCGGTGTATCAGGACGCAGCCGGCGCTGTTCGTCGGGCAGCAGTCGCAGGCGAACGTCGAGCTGCAACGTCGGCGCGTGCACGTCGGGATGCAGCACCCAGTCCCCGCGCGCCACCGTATCCTTCGACAGCCGTGTTCCGGTGATGTTCAGCGCCACGCGCTGCCCGGCGACCGCTAGGTCGGATGCGCGGTTCTGGGCATGCACCCCGCGCACGCGCAGCTCGTGGCCGGACGGTGACAACACCAGTCGGTCGTCGACCGCGATCCGCCCGGCGACCAGCGTGCCGGTCACTATGAGGCCGGCGCCCGAGAGGGTAAACGCGCGATCCACCGCAAGTCGGGGATAGCCGGCGGCGTCACGCGGCTTCGGCCCGAGCGCATAGAGTGCCGCGGTCAGCGCATCGATGCCCGCGCCGGTGTGGGCAGAAACCGGGATCATTGTCGCGCCACAGAGGCCGGTGCCGGCGAGCAGCGCCTGGGTCGCGCGGCCGACGGATTCAACGTTCTCTGCCGCGAGGTCCGCCTTGGTCAGCGCCACCACGCCGCGTTTGATGCCGAGCAGGTCGAGGATCGCGGCGTGCTCCCGCGTCTGCGGCATAACCCCATCGTCCAGCGCGACCACCAGCAATGCTGCATCGATGCCGCTGGCACCCGAGAGCATGGTGTGCACAAACCGCTCATGGCCCGGCACATCAACGAAGCCGAGCGGCCCGCTCGGCGTATCCGCGTAGGCGAACCCCAGATCGATGGTGATGCCGCGGCGCTTTTCCTCGGCGAGCCGATCGGCGTCGATGCCGGTCAGCGCCTTCACCAGCGCTGTCTTGCCGTGGTCGATGTGTCCCGCGGTGCCAATGATCATGGCTGATCCGGGGCTTTGCCCCCGCAGCCGGCCGATGGGCTGCGTCGCTGGAAACCCCGGCGGTGGCTTCGTCGTTGCGGTCGATTTACCCGATCAGCCGAAGCGTCCCGGGGGCCCGGCGCGTGGCGTGGTCGCCAGGCGCAGAAGGCGTTGGCGGCGACCCGGGGGGACGGCTGCCGACGCTCGCCTGGCCGCGACACCGCAGGTCCTACGTCGCCGCTTGGCGTGCCAGGCGGCGGTGGCGCCATTGCAGCAGCCACCAGGCGAACCGGGTCGCCAGGTCGGACAGTCTGCCGCGTGGTTTCAGACCAACGGCCTTCAGGATCATGCCGGTGCCACGTTCGATGTGGCGGAAGCGGTAGCAGGCCAGCGCGCGGCCCATGTAGGCCGCTGTGCAGGTCGGGCGGTGGAACCGGGCTGACTCGGGCTGGTTGGCGCAGTGCCAGGCGAAGGCGAGTTCGTCATCCTCGCTTTCGCCGATGCGGCCGAGGGCGATGCGAAGGCGGCGCAGTGTGCCGATGTGCTCGCGTGCCAGGTAGCGGCGCATGTGGTCATAAAACAGCTTGTAATGGCGAAACTCGTCGGCGGCGATGTTTTTGCAGATCTGGCGCAGGACGGGCTCCTGCGTCATCTCTCCGAGCGCGCTGTAGTAGCTGGAGGTGCCCGTCTCCACCATGCAGCGGGCGATCAACTCGCCGGTGCGCGAGCCGCGAACCGAGGCGGTGGCGTCGAGCGGAAGCTGATAGCCGGCACGATAGCGGGCGAAGGCGGCGTGGTAATCCCAGTCCGGGTCGGCGAGCACCGCCCAGCGGCCGAGGGCGTCACCGTGCTGCACTTCTTCCTGGGCCCAGTTGTCGGCTGCAGTGCGGAAGGCCGGATCGTCGGCGAAGACACGGTTGAGATAGACGCCATAGTCGGATCCGTTGCGTTCCACCATCGCGGCGGCCTTGACCAGAGGGAGAAGGGTCGCGTCCACCTTGCTGGCGTCGAAACGGTCCCAGGGCAGGTTATCGATGTGCCAGTGCTTCATCGGCGGAATCTACGGTTGTGGAAGGTGGTGGACTCGGGCAGGGGCCTCTGCTCGATATAAGTCGGTTCACGGGCGGTGAGAACCGGAGCGCGCGCCACGGCACCTGCCGAATGGTGCACAGCTGAGGTCGCGCCGTCGGCGGTTGCCAATATGTGACCGCGCGAATGCCGTGAACCCGGAACGATAGCCTAGTCTTCGAACGGGTCCCGCACCAGGATGGTATCGTCCCGTTCCGGGCTGGTGGACAGCAACGTCACCGGCGCCTCCACCAGTTCCTCGATGCGGCGGACGTATTTCACCGCCTGCGCCGGCAAATCGGCGTAAGTGCGGGCGCCTCGGGTTGAGCCTTCCCAGCCCTCGATCGTTTCGTATTCCGGCTCCGCTGCGGCTTGGGCGCCTGGCGCCGCGGGCAGCCGGCGCACGCGCTCGCCGTTGATCCGATAGCCTGTGCAAATCTTCAGCTCCGACAGCCCGTCGAGTACGTCCAGTTTGGTCAAGGCAAGGCCCTGGATGCCGCCGACCTTCACCGCCTGGCGCACCAGCACGGCGTCGAACCAACCGCAGCGGCGGCGGCGGCCGGTCACAGTACCAAACTCAGCGCCGCGGTCGCCCAGCAACTTGCCGGTGGCGTCGGTCAGCTCGGTGGGGAAGGGGCCGGCGCCAACCCGCGTGGAATACGCTTTGGCGATCCCGAGCACGAAGCCGACCGCGGCCGGCGCGAGGCCGGAGCCGGATGCCGCGGTCGCGGCAACAGTGTTGGATGAGGTGACGTAGGGGTAGGTGCCATGGTCCACATCCAGCATCACTGCCTGGGCGCCCTCGAAGAGGATGCGGCGTCCGGCACGGCGGGCTTCGTCCAGCCGTTCCCAGACCGGCTCGGCGTACGGAACTATCCGAGGCGCGAGCGCCATGAGCCGGTCCAGCAGGTCCTGCTTGTCGAACGTCGCAGCACCGAGACCGGCCAGCAGGGTGTTGTGGTGCAGCAGCAGTTCATCGAGTTTGGCGGCGACCGTCTCCGGCTCGGCGAGATCTGCGACCCGGATGGCGCGGCGTGCCACCTTGTCCTCATAGGCAGGGCCGATCCCGCGGCCCGTGGTACCGATCTGGCGCGCACCGCGGGCAGCCTCACGGGCACGGTCGATGGCCGGATGCAGCGGCAGGATCAGGCTCGCGTTCTCGGCGATGCGTAGTGTGCGTGGTGTGACGGTCAGGCCCTGGGTGTGGACTTTGTCGATCTCAGCGAGGAGCGCCTCGGGGTCGATCACGACGCCATTGCCGATAATGCCGAGTTTGCCGCGCACCAGGCCAGAAGGGAGCAGGGACAGCTTATAGGTCTCATTGCCGACGACCAGGGTGTGGCCGGCGTTGTGGCCGCCTTGGAAGCGCACGACGATCTCGGCGCGACTGGCAAGCCAGTCCACAACCTTCCCCTTACCCTCGTCGCCCCATTGGGCGCCGATCACGGTCACATTCGGCATCGGTTTCTCCACCTGCGCGAGAGGCGAGAGATTACATTACACGATCGGTGCCCCGGCCGCGCGGCCGAACTCCTGCACACGGGTCGCGGTCCCGGCGCAAAAAAGCGTGGTGCCGCGGTCACGCCGCCACCCATGACGGGCTTGGCAAACCGGAGCGCGGTGCCCGGCGCGTGACGGTACGCCTCGTCATGACGGCAGCGCGACCGCTTCTGCATCTTGCAGCACGAACGCGCATCCCAGTCGCCGCGCTTCTGCGACCTGATCTGTCGTCACGCCCAACCCCGCAACCGTCGCGAATCCTCGCGCTCGCAGCGCTGCCGCCTGCGCCGGATCGACGCCGTCCGGCACGAATACACGCGGCTTCGCCTCCCGTTTCGGTGCTGCGCGCAACAGCGCATCGGGGTACAGCGTCAGGCCGGTCGCCGGTTCCGTCTCGCCGCAGACGTAGCGCCCACCCCAGCCAAGCTCCTCATGCCGGCCCGGTGCGTAGATCGTGACCGAAACGCCGGTCTCATACTGGTACCCGCGGAACTCCACCGGGTCGACTGTCAGCCGCAGCCCCGGTGCGCGCGCGCGAATTGCGGTCGCGGCCGCCGCCAGCCGCTCCGCCAGCGCTGCTCCGGGGGGCGGCAGCTTCGCCGCTCCCAGCGTGGCCAGCGCCCGGTCCGCGGGTCCCGCTGCCAGCAGTAGCTCGCCCAGGAGGCCCGCCAGAGGCCCGCCGTGTCGGGCCACCGCCGCGGCGTCCTTGCGGTCCAGTGCGCGGGTCAACGCGGTCCGTGCGGGACCGGCGATCCCCGCATTATCCAACAGCCCGGGTACCAACATCGGCAGCGTCAGATCGAAGCTGACCCGTGTCAGACCGACGGCAGACAGCGCCTCGGCGCCGACCAGCACGATTTCGGCGTCCGCTTCCGGCAGGTCGCAGCCGATCAGCTCGATCCCGGCCTGCGCGACCTGGCGGTCGGGCGCGAGCTGAGTGCCGCGCACCCGAAGGCATTGACCGGCGTACGACAGCCGCAGCGGCCGCGGCGCGCCGGCCAGCCGTGTGGTGGCGATGCGCGCTACCTGCGGTGTGGTGTCGGCGCGCAGCCCCATCATGCGCTGGCTGTCGGGGTCCATGAGGCGGAAGGTCTGGTCTGCCACCGCGGCGCCAGAGCCTGACAGCAAGCTGGTTTCGAATTCGAGCAGCGGCGGCTTAACCCGCTGGTAACCGTACGACGCAAACACCTCCATGATCGCCTCCACCGCCGAGGCTTCCGTCTCGGCGTCGGGTGGCAGCAGATCGCAGAGGCCGGCGGGCAGCAGCGCGGGGTTTGGCATATCCTCGGACATGAGATGATTCTTAGCGGCCTCGATCCGACGACGGGAGGGGGAGCCGTAGTACATCGTCCGCCGGCCCGGCAGAAACACGTTGCCGTCGGAGTTCGTCGGCGCGCACCCGTCATGACCCGGGGTCGCGCCGTCGGCGTGCGTCCAGACCATGAACACCGTGGCGGACTTTCGGGACGTCCTGGGCTGGTCCGGATTTTCGCGTGCCAAGCGGGGTCCGATCGGCCGCGCGGTTGAGATGCTTTGTCGTTCCGCGAGTTGTGGACGTAACCGACCCGGTCGGCGCCAAGCTGCGATCCGGTGGGGCGACCGATCGGACTGGTCGATCCGAACCTGATGAACCAGCCTGCTGTCACGCCGTAAGTAAGGCCTCCAGTTCGTTATGATTGTTCACGTCGCGGTTCGGATCGCCTATGATGAGGCGCTTGATTCGGAGAACGACCGATGGCGGACAAGATCAAGGCGTGGATCGCCCCGGTGGTCTTCCTGGCGATCACCGCTTTTTTCGGCTGGAGCGCCGCGCAGGGTCAGCATGGCCTGTTGGCTTATTCAAGGCGCGAGGCGTTGCTGAAGCAGGCGCTGACCGACCAGGCCATCGCGCAGACCGAGCGTGACGATTGGGCGCGTCGCATCTATGGCCTGCAGTCCAGCCATCTCGATCTCGACTCGCTGGACGAACGCGCGCGAGCGCAGCTCAACCTGGCGGATCCAAGCGACATCATCGTGCCGTTCACCGGGAAGGACCGCTTGTTCTGAAGCGGTTGCGGCTGCGTGGGCCGCATGCCATATCAGCCGTGCTGCACTGCACCACAGAAAGGTCCTGCTGATGCCGCTGAGCGATCCCGTGGCGCGCGAATTGCTGCACGCCCGCGATATCGAAATACGCGGCTACCACCGCGCGGACGGGTTGTACGATATCGAGGCCCAGCTGGCCGATGCCAAAAGCTACGGCTTCTCCAATCAGGACCGCGGCTTCATCGAGGCCGGAGAGAAGCTGCATCATATGTGGCTGCGGCTAACCGTGGATGAAACGATGCAGATCATCTCGTCGGAGGCGGCGACGGATCGCGCCCCTTACACGGTCTGCCCGCAAGCGGCACCGAATTTCGCGCGGCTTGCGGGGCTGCGGATCAAGGCCGGGTTCCTGCGCGAGGCGGCACGTCTGGTCGGCGGCACCGCTGGCTGCACGCACTTGCGGGAACTGTTGCAGCAAATGGCGACCACGGCGTTCCAGACGATCAATCCCCACAAGGCCTGGCGCGAGGCCAAGGCGCGCGGCGAGGCGGACATTCGCGGCACCGACAAACTTGACAGGCGGATCGCGAAGAACATGCTAGGCGGGGTCGGCGCGATCGTGAACTCATGCGTTGCCTACGCCGTGGACGGCCCAATTGTCCGCCGCCGCTGGCCGGAATTGTTCCGCTCAGAAATTGGCGCGGCGAAGACCGAAGCGGACGTGAGCTAGGCGGGCGCTAAATTTTGCTCGCTGCGCCACGCTTGCAGCCTTGGAAAGTTTCGCGGGCGAATCCCTGGCGCGCGCAGTCTCAACGGGTGTCCTCAGCGTGATGCAATACGCAAATGCGTGGCGAACGCCCGTCGAACGTCAGTGGCGTCCTTTATCACGTGGCGGAGGGCGGAAGCGGGGATCGTTCTCCTGCAACGCTCGCTCCATCTGCACGATCCACGCGGCGGCTTCATGCTCGGTGGAGAATCCGGGTACGGTCTTGCGGCGCCCGTCCGGTGTGGTCATGTCGACGCTGAACGAACCTTTGGGCAGCCGGATCAGTTGGAATTGTGGAATGGCCATGCCGCACTATGGCACGGTCTGTCAGGAATTGCACCTGACGAAATAGTAGGGTGCGCGTCGTCCCGACCCGCTTGTGGATAACGCTGTTCAACCGCAAGTGGTCTGCAGCGGCAATCCGCCGGTGCTTGCGTTGGCCGCCGTCGCGCTTCGCAGCGTGCGCGCAATCCTGTTCCGGGCCAGCCACCGCATCCACCGGTGGATGGGCTGGGTCTTCTCACCTGGTTTTAATGCCTCCCATGCGACATCGGAATGGCCGGTCTGCGTATCCATGAGAACATCAGCGAACACCCGATCAGAGTGGCGCGCGGCCAGGTAGCGGCGCATGCCGGCGCGCCGAGAGTGGGAGCGCGGTTCTCTGTCTTTATTCTGCCCTCTGCACGCTGCCTGTTGCCATCGCACGCACCAATTGAATGAGTCGACCGTAAGGCGCTGAGCTTCATGAGACTTTCGATCTGGCGCCGCGCGGTCCCGATTGACGACGATCGGCCGGCCTGTTTCGGTCAGGCCGTTCTGTTCTGGGACCGCGGCGACCGCATGGTCGCTCATGCATCGCATCACCGCGTCGCGGACGCGCTGCGCGAGCAGGGTCCCGCCGTCGCCTTGGTGATCGCCGATTGCAGACGCGGCGGCTGCGACACCGGAGGCCGGAGACGCTGCGCGATCTCGTGGGGCCCGTCCGACGCTGCTCATCTCGTCCGGCGGTGGCCGCGGTTCCAGCGTGGCTGCGTGCGTATTACTTCAGACGGCTGGCCAGGCCGGTCGACACGCGGCCTCCGTGCGTCTCGGCAGCAGAAGTGATCGCCGTCTGACCCGCCTCACCCGGCCCGGTCGGAAGAGGCGTGTGGCCTCACTCCGCCGGGGCCTCCGCCGGCTGCGCCTCGGCCGTCTCCATCGCCGCCTGCGCCGAGTGGTCGGCGGCCAGCAACATGTAGACCGCGGGGACGACGAACAGTGTAAACAGCGTGCCGACGGTCAGGCCGCTGGCGATGACCAGGCCCATGTCGAAGCGTGATACCGCTCCCGCGCCGCTCGCAACAAGCAGCGGGACTACGCCCAGAACCATCGCTGCCGTGGTCATCAAAATCGGCCGCAGCCGGATGCCGGCCGCCGCTTCGATCGCTGCGCGCTTGGTCTTGCCCTGCTTCTGCAGCTCGTTCGCAAACTCGACGATCAGGATTCCGTGCTTGCTGATCAGACCCATCAGTGTGATCAACCCGACGTCAGTGTAGATGTTCAGCGTCGCGCCGCCGATGCCCATGGTGACGAAGATCAGCGCGCCGGCAATCGACATCGGCACCGAAATCAGGATGATCAACGGATCGCGAAAGCTTTCGAACAACGCGGCGAGCGCCAGGAAGATGATGATCAGCGCGAAGCCAAACGTGCTTGCGAAGCCGCTGGACTCCTGCACGTACTGCCGCGACAGTCCGCCGTAGTCGATGGTGTAGCCCTGCGGCAGCGTCTCCTTCGCCAGCTTCGTCAGGTAATCAACGGCCGTGCCCAGGGCCACCCCCGGCGCGGGCACGCCCTCGATCGTCGCGGAATTAAGCTGCTGGAAATGGTTCAGCGCTTCGGGCACGGTCGTCGTCTCGATGCGCGCCACGGTGGAAAGCGGAATCTGCTGTCCGTTCGCCGTCCGGACATAGTAATTCAGCAACTGGCTGGTATTCAGCCGGAAGCGCTGCTGTACCTGCGGGATCACTTTGTACGAGCGACCATCCAGACTGAAATAGTTCACATAGCCACCACCCAGCATCGAGCTCATGGCGGCGCCGATGTCGCTCATGCTCAGCCCGAGCAGTGCCGCTTTCTGGCGGTCAATCACCACCGTTGATTGTGGCTGGTCGATGCGGAGGTCCGAATAGAGGAAGATGAACAAACCACTCTTCACCGCGGTCTGCAGGAACTGCTGCGCCACGGTATCCAGCGGGCCGAACGGCTGCGTGGTGCCGATCACGAACTGGACCGGCAAGCCGTTTGAACCTGGCAGGGGAGGGGGCTGAAACACGACGGTGCGCAGCCCGGCGACGTGATTCAGCGCCTGCTGCACCAGCGGTTGTAACTGGTTCGTCGTACGCGTGCGCTCATCCCATGGCTGCGTCACCATGCCCGCGATGTTCTGCCCGGTTACGTCGAGCTGGAACACGTGGTCTGTTTCCGGGAACTCGCGGAATGCCTGGTTGATCTGCGCATCATACGCCAGGCGTTGCTGCAGCGTGGAGTTCGGTGCCGCGGTGGACGAGGCGATCAGAACGCCTTCGTCTTCCTGCGGCGCCAGTTCGCCGACCGAGCCGGTGTAGAGAAAGAAAATGCTGCCCAAAACGATCGCCGCAAATACATAAGTCACCGGCCGGTAGTTGAGGCTGTTGTGCAACCGGCGCTCATAGAACCGGTGAACCGAACTGAAGCGGCGGTCTATGAAATCGACCAGCCGCGCCTCCCAGCCGCTACGGTCCGACGTATGGGGCCGCAGGAACAGCGAGCACATCATCGGCGACAGGGTCAACGCGATGATCGCTGACACGGTCACTGTACCGACCAGCGTAAAGGCAAATTCGGTGAACAACGCGCCGGTAAGGCCACCCTGAAAGCCGATCGGAATGTAAACGGCGACCAGCACCACGGTCATCGCGATGATCGGTCCGCCGAGTTCACGTGCTGCCTGGATCGCCGCGGGCACAGGCCGTGCGCCTTCTTCCAGGTGGCGGTTGACGTTCTCCACCACGATGATCGCGTCGTCCACCACCAGGCCGATCGCCAGCACCAGGGCGAGAAGGGTCAGCAGGTTGATGGAGAAGCCGAATATCAACATCATCGTGAACGTGCCGATCAGCGACAGCGGAATCGCGATCACCGGGATCAGCACCGAGCGTGGCGAGCCGAGAAACACGAATACGACAAGTGTAACGATCAGCACCGCCTGGATCAGGGTAGAAACCACTTCATGGATGGAGCTGTCCACGAACTTGGTTGAGTCATAGACGATGTATCCGGTCAGCCCGTGCGGCATCTGCGCCTGGATGGACGGAAAGATGTTGCGTACGCCCTTCACCACATCAAGCAGGTTGGCGCCCGGTGCCACCTGGATACCGATATAGACCGCCGGCTTGCCGTCGAAGCTGACCTGCGAGTCATAGTCATCAAATCCGAGCGATACGTGCGCCACGTCCTTCAACCGGATGATCGCGCCGTTCACCTCCTTGATATGCAGATCGCGGAACTGGCTGAGCGAATGAAGGTCCGTGGACGCCGAGAGGTTGATCTGCACCATCTGCCCCTTGGTGGTGCCAAGCCCCGAAATATAGTTGTTCTGCGACAGCGCCTGGGCGACGTCGGTCGCGGTCAGCCCGTATGCCGCTAGCTTCTGTGGATCGAGCCATGCCCGCAGAGCGTAATTCTTCCCGCCCAGAATTTCTGCGGTCTGCACGCCTGGTACCGACTGGAGCTTCGGCTGCACCGCCCGCACCAGATAGTCAGTCACCTGGTTCGGCGCCATGACGTCGCTGTAAAACCCGAGATACATCGCGTCGATCGTCTGACCGATGGTCAGCGATAGAACCGGCTGCTGTGAACCCGCCGGCAGCTGGTTCAATACCGAGCTGATCTTCGAGGTAATCTCCGTCAGCGCCTTATTGGGATCATAATTCAATCGCAAATTGACTTGAATCGTGCTGGCGCCGCTCTGACTGTTCGAAGTCATGTAGTCGATGCCATTCGCCTGCGCGATCGCATTCTCCAATGGCGTGGTGATGAAGCCCGCCACCACAGACGGATCGGCGCCATACATCAGCGTGGTGACGGTGATCACGGCATTTTCAGTGCGTGGATACTGCAGTACCGGTAGCGATACCAGCGACCGTAGCCCCAGTACAAGGATCATCAGGCTCACGACCGTCGCCAGGACCGGGCGGCGGATGAAGATGTCGGTGAACTTCATCGTGTCGCCCTCACTGGTTCGGCACCTTGGGATGCGGATCGTTCAGTGGCTGCACGCTGTTGTTGATCAGTACGGGAATGTCATTGTGCAACTTGATCTGTCCGGCCGAGACGATGACGTCGCCCGCCTTGATGCCATTCAGCACGGCCACCTGGTCGCCGCGTGTTGCGCCGGTGGTGACGAAGGTCTGCTGCGCGATCAGGTTCGGCTGGCCCATCGCGTTCTTGCCGCCTTTGTCAACCACGACATAGACCGTATCGCCGTACGGATTGTAAGCAATAGCGGTCTGCGGCAGCGTGACCAGGCGCTGCTTCGCACCGGTGTCGATGTCCAGCGTGGCGAACATGCCAGGCAGCAGACGATGGTCCAGATTGGCCAGCGTCGCGCGAAGCTGCACGTTGCGCGAGCTGGGGTCCACCTGGGGATTGATCGCGCTGATCTGTCCTGTGAAATTCTGACCCGGATACGTATCCACCTGTACCGTCACGGTCTGGCCAACCTTCAGATGCGCCAGCGCCTGCTGTGGCAGATAGAAATCCGCGTACAGCGGATCCAGTGCCTGCAGGGTCACCACCTGCGTGCCAGCGGCGAGGTACTGTCCGAGGTCGACCTGACGAATGCCGATGTGGCCAGCGAACGGCGCGCGCAGAATCTTCTGCGCAACAATTGCCTGCTGCGCCTCCACCTGCGCCTGATCGTTCTTCAGTGTCGCCACGTCGTTGTCGAGCGTCGCACGGCTCACCGCATGGGCCGCGAACTGCTTGAGGTCGCGGTCGTACGTGATTTGCGCCAAGGCCGCGGTAGCCTGCAACGCATGTAGCTTGGCGATATCGTCGTCCGCGCGCAGCCGTAGCAACACCTGCCCTGTCTGAACGTCATCGCCCGATTTGAAGTCGATCTGGCTAACGATGCCGGGCACCTCCAGCGACAGATTGGCGCCGTCCACCGCGCGCAGGCTGCCGACCGCGGCGGTCGCCGGCTGCCACTCTGAGTACTCTGCGACGATAGTCGATACGGTCTGCGGCGGATTCGCCAGCGAGGCCATTACTTTCTTAATGATATGCGCTTTGAATACCTGGAACCCGAACACGAGGCCGAGGACGACAGTGACAGCGATCAGCATGATGATCATGCGCTTGGCCATGGTCGCGGTCTCCGTCAGTTCTGCGCAGCCGAGAGTGAAATGCCGAACCGGTCTGGCGTGCCGATGGCACCGGGCGACACGTCGTTGCGGTGCCACCAGCCGCCGCCCAACGCCTGGAACAACGCGGCGGTGTCGGCGTACCGATTGGCTTGCGCTTGCACGAGATTGATCCGCGCCTGCTGATAGGTGCGCTGGGCATCGGCGAGTGTCAGATAGGCGATCGCCCCCAGACGGTATTGATCCTGCGCCAAATCGAGGCTGGCCGCGGCGGTTTGTTCCGCGGTCGCCTGGCTGCGCAGCGCGTTGGCGTCGGACTGCAGAGCGTGCAGCGTGTCGGCGACATTCTGGAATGCCTTGATCACCGTGCTGCGGTATTGCGCCGCTGCCTGATCGAACGCGGCGACCGCTGCGCGCTTTTTGTGCAACAACTGCCCGGCATCGAACAGTGTTTGCGTGACGCCGCCGGCAATGGACCAGATGGCGGTGGCGGGCGTGAACATATTGGTGAACCCCAATGATTCACTACCGTACTGTCCGGTGATGGTGAACTGCGGTAGCTCGTTGGCGATCGCAACACCGACATTGGCGCTTGCCGCGTGTAGTGCCGCTTCGGCTGCGCGAATGTCAGGTCGCTGCGTCACGAGCTGCGACGGCAGGCTCACCGGCAGGTCAGCCGGCAAGCGCAGGCTCGTGAGCTCGAATCGCGCCGCAGGTTGCTGATTGGGGAAGCGACCGAGCAGTGCTGCAAGCTGGTCGCGTGTCTGCGCCAGTTGCTTCTGCAGAGGCGGCAACGTCGCCTCGGTCGCGGTCAGCGTCGCCTGCTGCGAGAGCACATCGGACTTCGCCGCACCACCCAGTTCGAACTGGCGCTGGACCACGTCAAGCTGCTCGCTCTGTAGCTGGATAATGTCGCGCGTCGCCTGGATCTGTCCCCGCAGCGACGCCTCCTGCACCGCCGCGACGACCAGGTTCGATGTCAGAGTGAGATAGGTCGCTTCGAGCTGGAAACGCTGATCATCCGCCTGCGCGGCGAGCGATTCGATCTGCCGCCGCGTACCGCCGAAGACGTCCGGCGCGTACGATACGTTCACGCTGGCGGTGACGAGGCTGAGCGTCGCGCTCAGTCCCGGCTCGCCAAACTCGGCGCCGGAAATCCGCGTGCGCTCCGGTTGAAAACTCACGTCGGCACTCGGAAACAGTGCGCCTTGCGCTGCATAGACGTTCTCGTTCGCCTCTCGCAGCGCCGCCTGCGCCGCCGCGAGATCCGGGTTGGCGTGCAGCGCGTCGTCGATCATCCGGTCGAGCGGATCGGAATGGAACAGGGTCCACCATTCGCCGGTCAGCTCGGCACCGGGATGAAAGAACTGCGCACCTCCCGCGAGCACGTTGCTCGATGCGGTGCGCACCGGCAGTGCGCCGCTGTAATAGGCTGCATCCTCTGGCGCGGCGGGCGGATGGAAGTTCGGTCCGACGGCGCAGCCGCTGATGCCCAGCGCCACCCCGAGCGCAAGGGCTAGTCGGGTCATGGCGCGGCGCCATTCAGTTTGCCGAAAATCGCCCGCGTGTGCTCGCGCACGACCGTCTGGATGGCGCGGACGCGCCTTTCATCGAGTTCCTGCCAGTCCAGCACCTGATGTGCCTTGCGGTTACAGAAAACGGATACCTGCCCGATCAATGCGACAGTGCGTATCAGCGTTTGTTCCGCATCGGGCGGCTGGCCGGTGAGCATGCCGACCAGCAGCGCACACGGCTCGACGACCTGCCGCAGGACACGGCGATGCAGGGCGTCGAGCGCGATCTGCGGCTCGATCTCCGCGCGTGCAAAGAACAGCGCGCGGCTCTCCCAGTCGGCGCTGGTCTGGTCAGTGACCAGCGCAACGAACGCATCCATCATCCGGCACAGCAACTCCAGCAGCCGGCGGCGGGATGTCTGGCCGGCGGAAACCGCTTCGCCGATCTGCTGCATCACCGGCGCGATGCGTTCTTCCACCGTCTCGCTGATGTGATCGATGACCGCGCGGTACAAGCCTTCCTTATTTCCGAAGTAGTACTGGATCGCGGGGAGGTTGACACCGGCGGCGCGAGCCAGAGTGCGGGTGCTGGCGCCGTCGTAACCCTCGGCGGCGAAGACGCGAAGCGCGGCGCAGAGTATGCGCTTGCGGGTTTCCTCACCGCGCAGCCGGGCGGCGGGACGGAAGCGGGCGGGGACAGGGTCGCCATGGTGGAGCATGGACGCCGCTCCTATATCGAGCGGCATTTTATGTCAATCGATCGATATAGTCCCCTCGGTTCCAGAGCTGGATCAGCAGATATATCTGCCTCCCGTCTCTGCGTGCCGTCGGGCGGTACGCAAACCATGGCAGCGACTACCTGGGGCGGTGTATCCTGAGGTGTCGACGCGGCATCGGTTGCACCGTGCGTGCCGGCTCTCTTGAGTACGCCGCGCGGCGTACTCATTGGCGAGAAGATAGGTGGGAAGTTCCCATCGATACGGTGCAGACGGCCAGCACGTACATCACCTGCACGGTGCGTGCCCGACACCGACTGGCGGCAGGATCACACCATCCGCGCGGCACCTGCTGTCGTGCCTGATGAGACTAAAGAGCTCGCTGCTGACGCACGCCCGGATCGTTTCATCCGGTAGCGGCCCCGGCTTTACCGCCTATCGCACCGCCAGTCGGGTGCCCGTCGCCGCCTTCGCCGATGACCGCGAAGGGCGCCCAGAACAACAGAGCTGCGATTTCCCCAGGCACCGTGCGGCCTGTCTCGGCGAGCGTCGCACTCGGTGCGTCGCGCGATGCGCCGGTCCCGTCAGCAACCCGAATGACAGCGGCCCCACCCTTCCGGCCGGCGCCACACTGCCTGGCCTTGCATGCGTCGAAAGCGCTGACGACCGTACGCCCCGACCGTTCCTCGTTTGCCGCCGCGGGTCAGGCCGATCCCGGCTTCTGCAACGTCACCTGAGAAGCAGCGCAACCGCTTCGCAGAGGGATCACGTTTTTTGCCAGATATTGTATCGTGATCGAATTGCGTCATCATGTCGGGTAAAGAACGTCATGCCGGGCGAAGAACAAGCACGGGTGGCGCCCTGCATCGGACAGTGGCCGATTCGTAATCGGACCGCATTTCCTGTGCAATCTGGCTGTCAAGACCCTTTCACTCACTTGTCAAACCTGTTATGCTGCGGCGCAGCAAGGAGGCGTAGGTGGCAGGCGAGGGCGAGCGATCTGAGGTGCTGGAGCCGGCACGGGTGTATCCCGCCGCCGAAGCGCACGGCCGCTGGATTGTCGAGGCGCCCGAGATGACCGCCGCACCCCGGCAAAAGCTGCATTTCTTTACTGGACCGAACGCACAGAGCCGGGCGTTGCGATATGCCTATGAGGCCTTCGGTAGCGCTCGCTTCTTCCCGTTTCCCGCCCTGGATCGCGATGTTCCATCGGCTTAGCGCCGCCGGCCTCCCAGACGCCTCCCAGTACTGGCCGAATCATCGCAGGTATTCTAAGAAGCGCCCCCAGCAGCCTACGGGAGAGAGCAAATGGACGAGAAGGTGCTCGCGCTCGCGGCCCAAATTGTCAGCGCGCACGCCAGCAACAACACTGTGCCTACCGAACAACTTCCAGAGTTAATCCGTCAGGTACATCACGCGCTTGTTTCGGTCGGCCAGGAAACGCCCGAGCCTTCGCGGGTCGATCCGGCCGTTCCGGTACGGAAATCGGTATTCGGCGACCACATCGTTTGCCTCGAGTGCGGCAAGCATTTTTCCATGCTGAAGCGGCATCTGATGACCGACCACAGTCTTTCGGTGCAGCAATACCGTTCGAAATGGGGCCTTCCGATGACGTATCCGCTGGTTGCGCCGGACTATGCCAAAGTCCGCTCGGCTCTCGCGAAGAAGATCGGTTTGGGTCAGAAGCGCACCGGACCAACAAGGAAGGCTCCACGCAAAGCCGCCCGAGGCTGACAATTTCGCTCGCTCTTACCTCCTGCACGCATTCCCTGTAGCGTTCCCGTTCCGGCGCCTGCGGCACATCGCCGCAGACCCTGAACGGAGGATTGACATATGGATGCAAGAACCGGCGGACAAAGCTGCCTGACCGGCGTGAAAATTCTAGACCTGACGCAGTTCGAGGCAGGTCCCTCCTGCACTGAAGCGCTTGCCTGGCTCGGCGCCGACGTGGTGAAAGTGGAGAATCCCCGCAGCGGCGATCCCGGCCGGCAGCTTGGCGGCAAGCCGGGTGTCGATGACCCCTATTTCCTCCTGTTCAATGCAAACAAGAAATCCATCACCGTCAATCTGAAGGACCCGCAGGGCCTGCAGCTCGTGAAGGACCTCGCGAAGCGGGCGGATGTGATGATGGAGAACTTTGCGCCGGGGGCGATCGAACGGCTCGGCCTCGGCTATGACAAGATCAAGGCGATCAATCCGTCCATCATCTATTGCCAGGTCAAGGGCTTCGGCGAGGGCAGCCCGTACGAAAAGAACCTGGCCTTTGACATGATCGCGCAAGCGTGCGGCGGCACAATGAGCATTACCGGCGAGCGTGACGGCCGGCCGCTGAAGCCTGGTCCGTCACTCGGTGACACCGGCACCGGCATGCTGATGGCGATCTCCATCCTCGGCGCGCTGTATCGCCGCAAGGAGACAGGCCAGGGCGAGCACCTGCAAGTGGCCATGCAAGACGCAATGCTCCATTACATCCGCATCGCATTTGCGGCACAGAACCGCACCGGCAACACCCAGGCCGCCGGCCGCGCCGCTGATAGTTCGGTGTCCGGCGCGACGCCGCCGATGGGCACATTCCCCTGCAAGGGCGGCCAGCCCAACGATCGCGTCTACATCTTCACCAGCCGTGCCAATCCGGAGCACTGGCATCGTTTGTTGAAGGTGATCGGACGCGAAGACCTGATCGGCGACGAGCGTTACGACACCCCGTGGGCGCGCGCGGAACGTCCGGATGAGGTGAATGGCATGATCACCGAATGGACGATGCAGCATACCAAGCACGAAGCGATGGAGATCATCGGCCGCGCGGGCGTGCCGGCGGGCGCGGTACTGGACACGCTCGAACTCTACAATGACCCTACGTTCGAGCACCGCCAGATCATGCAGACGATTCAGCACCCGAAGAACGGGCCGTTCAAGATGGTGTCCTGGCCGGTGCGGTTCTCCGGCAGTCCTCCGCCGGTGAAGCCCTCGCCAATGCTCGGAGAGCATAATGAGGAAGTGCTCACACAGTGGCTTGGGCTGGACAGCGCTGTGGTCGGCGATCTGCGCGGCAAAGGGGTGGTTGGCTGATCCTGAACGCGTACCATCATCCCATCCTCGGCATTGGACTGGTGCTTGATCCGCGCAACGTCTGGCTAGCGTGGGCATGACGACGCCACCCACGCTGCACAAGCAGTGGGGCGCGTGACGACCAACCAGCGCGACACGCGTGCATGAACTCCGCAGTCACCGGCTGTTGCGATGGAGTGCTTGCCACGGACGCAGTGTCGATGAACGTCATGAACAGACCGTCGGCCGACGCCACGCGGCATGTTTCCGATCGCATGCCGTGATGGGCACCGGGCGCCGCATGTTTGCGCTCGGGCGGCTTGCCAGCAGGTTATCGCTGATCGCTGGGGAAACGTACGACGCTCGTAGCAGATCTTCGATTGGGGTGCGACTGCGCATCCTCAATGCGGCGCAAAACAAGTGGTGGGCCTAACTGGAACCGGTGCTGGCATCCGATCCACAGCCCTATCCGGACGGCGTGTTTGCCAAGATCCTGTCCGATCAGTGTGGAATAACCGAGACGGACCTGCAGACGCTTGTTGCGACAAGTGCAGTACCCCGGTTTCACACCTTCG
>JASHQG010000087.1 GCA_030037665.1 Acetobacteraceae bacterium | reverse complement strand
ACGACCGACAACAGCACCCACACCAGGATGGTCAGCGCCAGGACATAAGTCTCCAAGGGAAGCCGATGCTGCAGCTCCGTCAGCAGCGAGCTCCTCTCCTCTTCGTCCACGCCTCTGCTGACGATGCCCTGGCTCATGCTCCATGCGACCCGGCTGTTGTTGCGGGTTCTCCACCCGCCCGAAGACCGACTTTCCCCAGATGCGTCTGCCGCGGCGGGAATCGAAGGTTCCGCCGAGCGTGAGGCGACAGGGGAAGGGGCCGATTTGGTCTATTCCGATCTCGCCACCTGCATCCCCCTACCGTGAGGGGAGAGGGATGCGTCTCGCTCTCCGGTTCCATCGATATTCGTCGTCACGCCTTCCGTGACGACTTTCTAGCGTTCACCGAGAAACGGTGTCAGCACATATTTGCTCGGATCGAGCAGGCCTGCCATCTGCGGCTGGTCGATGTTGCCTTTGGTGACCACACTGACGCCGGTGTCGACGTATTTCGGAAACGTTACCCCGTGCGCAGCGGCGAGCGCATACCACACGCCTGCATAGCCCATCATGTATGGATTTTGCACAATCAACGCGTCGATGATGCCGCTACGCACAAACTTGATCTCGGTATCCGACGTGTCGAACGCTAGCAGGCAGACCTTATTGCCGAGGCCCTTTTCCGACAGCGCGGTTCCGGCACCGTCGCCCTCCAACTCGTTGTCGGCGAACAGGCCGACGAGGTCAGGATGTCGGGTAAGCAGATCCTCGGAATCGGAAAGCGCGCGGCTGGGCTGGTTGTTGCCGACGCGATGCTCGACGATCGACAGGCCTGGGTATTTCTTCAGTTGCTCGACGAAGCCCTTATCGCGGTCGTTCAGCGACTGTGCGCCGGCGAGCGCGGTCAGATAGGCGACCTTGCCGCTGGCTTTGCCGGTGCGCGCCTTCACACAGCGTGCCAGCTCGTCAGCTGCCTTCTGTCCGCCGGTTTCGTTGTTGGTGGCGAGGAAGGTGACGTACTGGTCGGTGTTGGCGTTTGAATCGATCACGATCACCGGAATTCCGGCCTTCGTTGCCGCGGCTATCGGCTGCGCCAGGGCCTGCGCGTTGGTCGCCGCGATAACAATGCCGGTGGGATGCGCCGAGATCGCGTTCTCCATGATTGAGACTTCCTGCGCCGCGTCGAGTTCGCTCGGCGCACCAAGCGTCGCGATCTGCACACCGAGCGCCTTGGCTGCCGCACGGGCGCCATCAAATACGGTCGCCCAATACTGTGAGGTGGTCGCCTTGACGATCACATCGATCTTGGCATTGGACTGTTGCTGCGCACGGGACGCCGCGATAGTAGAGCAGAGCAAAGCGGCTGCCGCGAACAGAAGCGGTTTTTTCATCCTGTTGTCTCCTCCCATTGCCTGATCGACGCGGTCAGGCGGCGAAACTGTCCGACGGTGCGGTCTCCTCGAAGCCGGTCATGAATTTGATCAATTCCTGCTGGCTCGTCTCTTTGGCGTTTCTTACCAGCACAATCTTGCCACGGTACATCACTGCCACGCGATCGGCGACTTCCAGGATCTCGAGCAGGTTGTGGCCGATGTAGATCACGCCGACACCCTCCGAGGCGAGCCGTCGGGCGAGCGCGATCACGTGTTCCCGCTCCATCACCGCGAGCGCGGCGGTCGGCTCGTCCATGATGACGACCTTGGCTTGCCAATAGAGTGCGCGGGCGATGGAGACTGCCTGACGCTGGCCACCGGACAGACGCGACACGGTGCGGGCCTTGCGTGGAATGCGGCTTTCGATGCGTGCCAGCAGTGCATCCGTCTCGCTGCGGATGCGTGCCTTATCGATCACCGGGATGAGGCCGAATAAGCGGCGTACTGGCTCGCGGCCGAGAAAGATGTTGGCGCCGACAGACAACTCGTCGGCGAGTGCGAGGTCCTGAAATACGGTCTCGATTCCAAGGTCGCGCGCTTGGCCCGGTGTGCCGATGCGGACCGGCTCGCCGTCGAGCCGGATTTCACCGCCATCGGGTCTGTAAACGCCGGCGATGTGCTTGATCAGTGTCGACTTGCCAGCGCCGTTGTCGCCGACCAGGGCAAGGACCTCCCCGGCTTGCAGCGTCAGGTCAACGCCGTGCAGGACATCGACCGGACCAAAGCTCTTGACGAGGCCTTCCACTTCCAGCAGCGCTGCCATCGTGTGCATCTCTCGGGCGCGGGAATAGAGGACGGGTGGCGGGCGAGCGTCAACCGCCTCATTGCGCACAGGCAGGTTGGCGGAGGAATGGTCTGCCAGACAGTTCTGGGTGCATCTCGCTGACTCCAGACATGCGCCAATGCATCGCTCTGCCTCAGGTCAGGGCTGCGACACCGTTGCCTCGAGCGGGTCGAGCCATTTGCGCGTCGGTGCGCGCGGATGCTTGCTGCCGACTCTCGACGCGAAGGCGCAGCGCAGCCTGTTCGCGACCTTACCTCCACCCTCTCAGTCTCTCCGCTGCCTCCCGCATATCCGCCTCCGAGCCGCAGTAGGAAAACCGCACGAACCGGCCGCCGCGCGCCCGGTCAAAATCCACGCCCGGAGTCACGGCCACGTGCGCTTCGGCCAGCATCCGCGCGCAGAACGCGGCGCTGTCGTTTGACCGCTCGGCGATGTCAGCGAAGAGATAGAAAGCGCCCTCCGCAGGAGACAATCGCGCAAAGCCGGCCTTCGGCAGCGTGCGCAACAGATGGTCGCGCGAACGTCGGTACCGCGCCACGTTCGCCTGCAGTTCTTCGCCACACTCAAAAGCTGCCTCTGCCGCAACCTGCGATATATGTGGTGCCGAAATAAACAAATTCTGAGCCAGGCGCTCGACCGGTCGAACGAGGTCGTCGGGCAGCACCAGCCACCCGACCCGCCATCCTGTCATCGAGAAATACTTGGAAAAACTGTTCACCACGACGGCGCTGTTGCTGAACGCTGCCGCCGTCGCGATGGCGCTTTCGTAATGCAGCCCGTGATAGATCTCGTCGCTCACCAGTCGCACTCCATTCGCGTCGCACCAGCGCGCTATCGCCGCCAGCTCCTCGGGATGCAGCATCGTGCCGGCCGGATTGCAGGGGCTGGCGACAATCAACCCGTCCGGCAGTGGATCCAGTCGCTCGAGCATCGCCACGCTCGGCTGGAACCGGGTCTCGGTACCGGCTTCCACCACGACGGGTAGCATCCCGAGTGCGGTGAGAATGTTCACGTAGGGCGGATAGAACGGGGACACCAATGCAATGGAGTCGCCCGGATCAAACGCCGCCAGGAACGCCAGCGGTAACGCGCCCGACGCGCCCACCGTCACCGCGACGCGCTCGACGGGCACATCCAACCCGTACCACTCACGCACATGGGCCGCTATGCGCTCGCGCAACGAGCGGCGGCCGAATGCCTCCGTGTAGCCAAGCGCGTCGCCGGACCGCAGCGCGCGCACCGCGGCTTCCACCGCGCCTGCCGGGGCGCCGGTGCCCGGCTGCCCCACCTCCATGCGTATGACATGCGGTGCGCCGGGCGGCAGCGCGGTCGCTCGCGCATTCGCCTCCGCGATGACGTCCATCACGATGAACGGCGGCGCCGCGGCTCCCTTGCCGACTTTCAACGCCATCAGTCGCCGCCGATCGCAATGCCGGCGCCACGCGGATCGGTCGCCCACCGGCAGGAGCTCTTGTCCCCGGGCAGGTAGCCGAAGCACTCGATGACGTTGGCGCGACCCGGGTCGGGCACGAGAGCGGCCATCGGACGGCCGGTCCTCAAGGCGTTCTCCAGGGCGACCGCGACCGCGGTGGGTGCGCCGGCCTGGCCCGAGCCGCCAACCGCAGCCCGGAACTCGTTCAAGTGCTCGTTCCATACCAACCCAGCGGAATAGAGCGGCGGCGCGACCGATGCAGGCGAGGGGGCGAGCAGGAACCCCATGCCCGGCACGATCCGGCCGGTGCCGAACAAATTCCCCATGCTGACCGCACAGACGACGGCGTTGCCATACTGATCGAGCGTGGCGAAGGTGGTGGAAGCCGGAAGCTCCGGCAGTGTGGCCGCCGGCAAGGAGGATGCCTGCAGCACCTGTTGCGGCGTGACGCCGCCTGCGCGCCAGCGCGCCACCACGGCGAGTCCGCGCGCGGTTGCGCCCGCGAGGTCGTTCGGTTGTGAACGCAATTCGGTAAACGCGGCCATCGCCGCCAACCCACCATCGGCAGGCGGCGGCAGAAATGCCGCCCGATCGGCGCCGGCAGCCGTGAACAGTGGCGTGGCCAGTTGCGGCAGGGCCCGGTAGAGGTCAGCCACGGTCAGCGGTCCGCCCACCTGGGGCGATTGAGCCTCAAGCTCGCGCGCGAGTCGGCCCTGATAAAGATCGCCCACGCCGGCCACACGAAGTTCTCCGATCGTTGCGGCCAGGGCCGGTTGCAGCAGCGTCTGCCCCTCCTGCAACGGCGTGCCATTCTGGCTGAACACAGCCCGGGCAGCGGGATCGGCGAACAGGGGTCCGGCGACGACGGATAGGTCGTTAGCCAGTGTGCGGGAGGCGGGCACGCCCAGTTGCGCATAGCGCTGGGCCGGGGCGGTCAGGCTTTCGAAGGGCTGGCGGCCATAGCGCGCGTGTAGCAGATAAAGACCTCGGGCGTACATCGGCACCGCGGCCGGGCGGTCGGCATTCGGCCCGGGGTTGGAGGGTGCGACCGGGGTGAACATAATCGCCTCCGGTACGCCGCCGTTGACCGTGTCCTTTTCCGGCGAATATGCAAGGCAGGCGCCACCGCCGCCGAGACCCGCGCGCGAGGGCAGCGTGACGGCCAGGGTGAAGCCGACGGCGACCGCGGCGTCGGCGGCGTCACCGCCTTCGGACAGGACCTCCCGACCGACGAGCGCCGCACGGGGCTCATCGGCCACCACACCGCCCAGGAAGCCCGCGACGTGGCCCGGCTGGCCCATCGGCGGGCTGGAGGAGCCGAACAGGCTGTTGCCCACATTGGAGACGGCGCCGCAGGAGGCGACCAGCAGCGCGACAGCCAAGGGGACGACGGTGCGTGAACCCGCTAGGATCGGGCGCATGGTCTGTCGTGCGCTCGCCGTCCGTGTCGCCATCCGCGCCGTCTCCGTGCCGTGTGCTCTGGGCTCCGCCTGGCCCGGAATGGCGCAAGGGAAAGCCGCATTGTTCTGGTGAGGGTTCGTGCCATAACCGGCTTCGCCAGCACCGGCAACCAGATGTTCGACTTCCCCGGGTCTGCGGTGGCGATTCCGACCCGTTCGGCAGAGAAGAAAGGCCTACCATGAAGAGAGTGCTGTGGCTGAGCACCGTCTTGCTGGTTCTCGTTGGCGCCCTGCCGCCGGTGACGGCGTCGGCAGATGGGTTCACGCCGGCGCAGCGGGCGGAAATCGTCTCGATCGTGCGTCAGGCGCTGAAGCAGGACCCGAGCATCCTCCACGATGCGCTGGCCGCCATGCAGGCGGAACAGACGCGTGCGGCCATTGACGCCGTAAGCGACAAGCTGGTGACGCCGGCCGACGCGTTCGTGGGCAATCCCAAGGCGGACGTGACGATCGTCGAATTCTTTGACACGCGCTGCCCGTACTGTCGCGCGATGGAGCCGACGATCGAGAATTTCGTCGCGACGCGTCAGGACGTGCGGCTGGTGTATAAGGACCTGCCGGTTCTCGGGCCGGCCAGCGTGCTTGGGTCCAAGGCGTTGCTCGCCGCACAGCGTCAGGGCGCATACGCCGAGATGCACGCGGCCGTGATGCAACTGCCGCCCAATACGACGCTTGAGATGATTCACGCGGCGGCGGACAAACTGGGGCTCAACTGGGACCGGCTGTCGCGCGACATGAATTCGGCCGAAGTGAAGCAGCGCATCGCCGATAATCTGAGCCTGGCGCGCCAACTGGGGATCGACGGCACCCCGGCGATGGTGATCGGCGACACCATGCTCCAGGGCGCCGTCGATTCGTCGCAACTGCAGCAGGCGGTCGCTGAGGCTGAGAAGGCGGACGTGGCAGGCCAATCGCAACCCAAATAGCATCGGCCGGTGACGGTGATGCCTCACGACACCGGGTTGCGCGACGGAGACCAAATCCTGCGACGAGGCAATCCCCTCCCAGCAAGAGATCGTTGCGTCTCAGTGTTTCGCGCCATGGCAGGCCGCGCGGAGTCGCCCTCAGCTTCTGCGCCAGCATCCAGGAGGAAACCATGAAGTTCGGGCTGATCATCCGCGGCCAGTACCCGGCAGGTGACGACATGCGGCTGCGCCACCAGGAGGACCTCGACACCGCAAAGCGCGCGGAAGAACTCGGCTACGATCTCGTGGCCAAAGGCTCGCACTACAGCTCGCATCCCTTTCAGTACATCCAACAGATTCCGTACCTGGCACAGGTTGCGATGTGCGCACCGAAGTTGCGGCTCTGCCCAGGCGTCGTGCTGTTGCCGTTGCACTCCCCGCTGCATGTCGCCGAAGAGCTCGCCTCACTCGACGTCATGTCCAACGGCAAGCTGATCTTCGGTGCCGGTATCGGCTACCGCGAGATTGAATTCAACGCCTTCGGCACGACGCTGAAATCCGCCGGCAGGCGGTTCGAGGAATGCCTGACCGGCGTCAAGCGCCTGTGGAGCGAGGATTTCGTCAGCATGGACGCGTCGTATTTCAAATTCGACGGCGTAAACTGCACAACCAAGCCCGTACAGAAGCCGATGCCGCCGATCTGGATCGGCGCCAACATCGATGTCGGCATCCGCCGCGCTGCCCGCATGGCCGATGCGTGGTTTATCAACCCGCACAACAAGCTGGACACCACGGCGCAGCAGATGGAGGTATACAAGCGTGCGCTCGATGTCGCCGGCAAGCCGTTTCCGTCCGAGTTGCCAATGGCGCGCGAAGTCTTCGTCGCCCGCTCGCGCGACGAGGCCGTGCGGCTGGCCGCGCCGTACCTGGAGACGAAATATCGGGCGTACCGCGCCTGGGGCCAGGACAAGGTGATGCCCGCGAGCGACCACTTCGACCTGAATTTCGAGGAGTTGATGCAGGACCGTTTTCTGTTCGGTTCGCCGGCTGCGGTAACAGAGCAGATCCTGGATCTGAACAAACGCTTCGGCGTGACGACCCTGGTCCTTGGCATCCACTGGGCCGGAATGCCGGCAACTCTTGCACTGGAAGAAATGCAATTGCTGTCCGAGGAAGTCTTTCCCGCGGTTAACCACGCATAGCCGGACATCTCTGCCGCGCTCCGCGCCGGAGAGATCGGCGCGGTGCCGCGTAAGAACCCAGCGGTCAACACCAGCCTCATCTTTGCCGCTGTGGCCAGGCCCGCGCCTTGCCGCGGATCATTCACGCAAACATAGCCGCAATGGTGGCCGGATCGACATCCTCGATCCGCGCCGGCTGCCAGCGTGGCTTGCGGTCCTTGTCCACCACCATCGCGCGCACGCCCTCTGCGAAATCCGGATGACGCATCGTCGTATGGGTCAACGCGAACTCCGCGTCCAGCGCCTGTGGCAACGTCAGATCCGCGCCCCGCTGCAGCGCGGTCAGCGTCCAGCAAAGCGCCGACGGCGAAACGCCACGCATCATCTCCAATGCCTGGTGAGCCCATTCACCCCCGTCGGCGGCCAACCGCTGCGCGATCTCCGGCACCGTCTCGGCTGCAAAGCAATGGTCGATCGCCACGCGTTGTGCCGCCACCGAGAAGGCCGGCAGCGGCGCGGCGAACTGCGCCAGCGCCGCGGCGCCTTCGCGAGCCAACGCGGCAGATAAACCCGCAATTTCCGTTCGCGGCGTGAATTGCGTGGCGAATCCCGCGTGCACTGCGTCCGCGCCTTGCACGCGGGCGCCGGTCAGTCCGAGCCACGTTCCGATCCGTCCCGGCAGCCGCGGCAGAAAAAATGTCGCGCCGATATCAGGAAAGAAGCCGATCGCCGTTTCGGGCATAGCAAACATTGCATGCTCCGTGGCGACCCGGTATGGCGCATGCACTGACACACCAATGCCACCCCCCATGCAGATGCCGTCGATCAGCGCGACATAAGGTTTCGGATAGCCCGCGATCAAGCGGTTCAGCGCGTACTCCTCGGAAAAGAACGCGTCCGCTGCTGCGCGATTGCCGCCGAGCACCGCGTCGCGCAACGCACGAATATCACCGCCCGCACAGAAGGCGCGGTTACCGGCGCCCTCGATCACCACCACGTGCACGTGTGCATTGTCGCGCCATTCCATCAGCACGCGAGTCAAGACGCGAATCATGTCGAGATCGAGCGCATTGAGCGCCTGTGGTCGGTTCAGCAGAATGCGTCCCGTGCGACCGTCGCGGCGGGCGATGATGCTGTCTTCGGTCGACATACGGCGGTCTCCGGCAATTCGCGGTCGTCTAGTCCGTGCCGCGGCTCGGGGCAACGTGGCCGTGGCTGGCACCCCAATCGATACGCCATCATAATTCCGTCACATTCAACCAGTCCCCGATACCCTAGGTGAACGGAATTGTGACTAAACTCGG
>JASHQG010000086.1 GCA_030037665.1 Acetobacteraceae bacterium | reverse complement strand
GGACTGCGATTGATCATTCCAAGCATAGAGATCGATGTGGACCCAGCTCGTGCCAGTCGGGATGAACCGGTGAAGAAATAAAGCGGCGACAATCGAACCTGCGAACGGTTTCGTCGAAACGTTATTCATGTTCGCAACCGAACTGCTCAGCCACGGATCGTAACCGCGCCAAAGCGGCAGACGCCACAAGGGATCATAACACGCGTCGCCGGCAGCCAGCACCGATGCGGCCCAGGTTTCGTCGTTACAGAACAATGCGGGAAGATCCGGGCCGAGTGCCGTCCGCGCGGCTCCCGTCAACGTTGCGCAGTCGATGATCACGACCGGTTGCTCCTCGGCCGCCTCCGCCAGCAGATCGCAAAGCACCAGACGGCCCTCCGCATCGGTATTGCCGACTTCCACTGTGAGTCCGGCGCGTGTCCGGATCACGTCGAGCGGCCGCATGGCAGTGCCGGACACGGAATTTTCCACGCAGCCGACGCGGACCGCGAGCCGCAGCGGCAGGTCTGCCTCCATGATCATGCGCGCCAGCGCCAGCACAGACGCCGCACCGCCCATGTCCTTCTTCATCCGTAACATGGCTGCCGACGGCTTCAGGTCGTAGCCGCCGGTATCGAAGCAGACGCCTTTGCCGCACAGCGAAACAAGTGGCGAGTCGGCATGCGCGCCGCTGCCGCGCCAGCGCAGCGTGGCCACGCGCGGCGGACGCGCTGAGCCGGCACCCACCGCGGCCACAGCGGGGTACGCCGTGGCCAGTGCGTCGCCTGCAGCGAGGTGCGTGGCTGCGCCGTAGCGCTGCCCGAGCGCAATTGCGAAATCTGCGAGTTCCACCGGCCCCAAAAGGTTCGCTGGCGTGTTGATGAGGTCCCGACCCATCCAGATTGCGCGTGCCTGCGACAGACTTGGTGCCACGTCTGGCGGGGCGACAAGCCGGGCGGGTGCGCGTTCCGCCTGTTTCAAAGAGGTATAACGGTACGCGCCAAGGCAAAATCCGAGCATGGCAGAACCGGCATCATAGTCGCCGGGTTGCAATTGCCACGTGGTTCCGGCTGGCAGGCGGTACGCGAGGTCGCCGAATGCCAGCGGCGAGCGGTCGTCGCCCACGCCGTACACCGCACCCGCAATCCCGGTGGCGTCCGGAAGAAACTGCAGCTCGCCTGGCTTCGCCGCGAAGCCAAGATCGGCCAGGTACCGTCCCTGCGGTTCCGCCAGGCGCTCGAGCCACTGAGCGAGCTCCGCCGGACGCAGCGGATGCAGCGGCCGCGCATCCCTGGCACTTGTCACCACGCAGTCAATCGCTTGTTCGAGCATTGCGCCACTCCTCGGTCGCCCCGGTGAGGCGAGTGTGTGAGCGTTGCGACCGGATTGCCAATCGTCGTCGCGCCCTCCTTTGCCGCGGCAAGGCACGGTCGTGTTATGATGAGCGTCTGCGATGGGGTGGAGACGATCATGGGGGTGGAGACGATCATGGACGATTTCGCCGCGCGGCTGGCGGATATGCTCGAGGGCAAGGGGCAGCGCCGCTATGGCCTCTCTGGCGTCAATCAGCTCCAGCACGCGTTGCAGGCGGCCCTGCTGGCCGAGAACGCGGACTGTGCGCCGTCGCTGATTGCCGCCGCGCTGCTGCACGATATCGGCCACATGGTGCACGGGCTGGGTGAGGACCCGGCCGGCGAGGGCGTTGACGATCGGCATGAGATTCTGGGCCACGCTTATCTCACCCGGTTCTTCGGAGCGGGCGTCTGCGAGCCTGTGCGCCTGCACGTGGCCGCCAAGCGTTACCTCTGCGGGACGGAGCCGGATTATTTCAACCGACTGGCGCCCGACAGCGTGCAGAGCCTGGCGCTGCAGGGCGGACCGATGTCGAACGAGGAGGCCGCCGCCTTCCGTTCGCTGCCCTATGCGGAAGACGCGGTGAGGCTGCGGCGCTTTGATGAGGGCGCAAAAGTAAAGAACTGGCCGACGCCGTCAGTCGCGCATTTCACGCCCTACTTGATCAACCTCGGCCGCGCGCAGCGCGCCTCAGGTTGAGGGTGTCAACGGGCATCACGCAGCCGCATCGCGCCCAGCGGCAGCGGCTACAATGCGGCGCTCCCTGCCAGCAACGCCGTGACCCGCCTCGCGAAGGCGCTCGGATCACGCGGTAGATCGCCCTCCTGCACCCGTGCGAGATCCAGGAGCGTCGCGGCGGCGTCCCCGATCAGCGCGGTTTCCTCCACCTTGCCCGCCAGTTTCTCGATCAGCTTGTGCCGCGGGTTGACCTCGAGCACAGGTGCGGCAGGCAACGTGGTGCGGCCGGCACGGCGGAGCAGGCGCTGCATCTGCAGATCCGGCCCATGCGCGCCTGCCGACAGCACCACCGCACTTTCCGTCAGGCGCGCCGTGGCGCGCACATCTGATACGTCGGTACCCAGCGCTGTCTTGAGCGCGGAAAGCAGCGCGGAAATATCCGGCGCCTCGCCATCCTTGCCCAGCTCGTCAGCGGCCTGCGTCACGCTCTTCAGCTTCTTACCCTCGAAGGCGTCCATCCGCTCCGGCCAGAACGCATCGATCGGGTCCGACAGCAGCAGTACTTCGATGCCTTTGGCGAAAAAACCTTCTAGCTGCGGCGAGGTCTTCAGTGCCTCGGCATTATCGCCAGCGAGGAACCAGATCGTATCCTGTCCGGTCTTCATCCGGTCGGCGTATTCCGCCAGCGACGTCCAGCCGTCCTCAGTCGACGAATGGAAGCGCAGCAGCGGCGCGAGCTCGCTGCGGTGTTCCGTCTCTTCCCACATGCCCTCCTTCAGCACCGGGCCGAAGTTCTCCCAGAACTTCGCGTAGTCCGTCGCTTCCTTGGCGCGTGTCTTCAGTTCCGACAGCACACGCCCGACCAGTGCCTTGCGGATGCGGCCGAGCACCGGCGTGCTCTGCAGCATTTCGCGTGAAACGTTCAGCGGCAGGTCTTCGGTGTCCACCACCCCCTGGATGAAGCGCAGCCAGGGCGGCAACAGCTCTGCCTTGTCGGTGATGAACATGCGCCGAACATGCAGCCGCACATGCGACTCGCGGTCATTGTCCAGCGGGTCGAAAGGCTTCATGCCCGGGACGAACAGCAGGGCGAAGAACTCGAGCGTGCCCTCGGCCTTCCAGTGCAGGGTCGCCCAGGGATCATCGAACATATGGCCGAGGTGCCGGTAGAACTCCTTGTAATTCTGTTCCGTTATGTCGATGCGCGGCTTGCGCCACAGCGCCGTGCCTTCGTTCGCCGGCTGGTCCTTACCATCGCGGGCGATGGTGATCGGCAGGGTGATATGGTCCGCCCATTTGCGCACCACGCTTTCCAGTCGAAATGGATCAAGGTACTCCTCGGCGTCCGCCTTTATATGCAGCACGACATCGGTGCCGGGTGTGTCCCGGTTGGCGGGCGCGATGGTGAAATCGCCGGCGCCCTCTGAGGCCCACGTGAACGCCTCCGCGCTACCGGGCTTGCGTGACGTGACCTCGACGCGATCGGCGACCATGAAGGCGGAGTAGAAGCCGACGCCGAATTGGCCGATGAGGCTAGGGCGATCCTCGGGCTTCGCGCTGGCCAGCGCCTCGCCGAAGGCGCGGGTGCCGGAGCGCGCAATGGTGCCCAGATTGTCGATGAGGTCCTGGTGACCCATGCCGATGCCGTCATCGGCGATCAGCAGCGTACGCGCCTGCTTGTCAGGCACAATCCGGATCTTCGCCTCGGGGGGAGGCGAGAGGTTGGGGTCGGTCAGCGCCTCAAACCGGCGGCGGTCCATGGCGTCGGCGGCGTTGGCCACCAGCTCGCGGAGGAAAATCTCGCGCTCGGAATAGAGCGAATGGACCACGAGATCGAGCAACCGGCCGACCTCGGCCCCGAATGCGTGGTGTTCTGCGACAGCGTCACTCATGCGGTACCCTCCTTGCGCCGC
>JASHQG010000085.1 GCA_030037665.1 Acetobacteraceae bacterium | reverse complement strand
CATTTCGATAACTTCAAGTGCGGGTGTGTCGGGCGCTCGGGTTGGGGTCGTTCACACGACCATCGCCGCGCGATCGCCTGTACCTGGCGCCTGCCAATAGCGGGTCTGGGTCGACCCGGGCCGCCCAGTATGCGCCTCCTTGATTTTGTTGCGGCGTGGATGGACACGGTCATTTGCTCGGCGGGTATGTGGACGGAACATGATCAATGGACAGATGGCCGACGACGGAACCACGATCCGCTCTCGTTGTGCTGGTACGGGAGGCGGAGAAATTTGTGGCTCCGTTCCGCGCGGCACACGACCCGGCCGCCGCCGCGGGGATGCCGGCCCACGTCACTGTACTGTTTCCGTTCGTATCGCCCTCTCGAGTTGACGACACCATTTTAAACCGCCTGCGGGCATGCTTTCAGGTTCACCAGCCATTTGGCTTCGTGCTTGATCGCATCAAGCAATTGCCGGGAGTTATCTGCTTAGCGCCTGAGCCGGACGATCCCTTCCGGTCTCTGACCTTGGCCGTCTGGGCCGCCTTTCCAGAGTGTCCGCCTTACGAAGGAAAGCACGCAGATATCGTCCCCCACCTCACGGTTGGCTGGTCGACCGACGGGCAGGTACTGGAGAGCATGACCCTGGAATTCGCGGCCGTCGCTCGACGCTGTCTGCCTATAACGGCGAGAGCATCTGAAGTGACGCTGATGGATAACAGACACGGCCCCTGGACCATCGCTCAGACGTTTGCCCTCGGTCGGTCGTAAGGGTCTGCTTTGCCGGGAGCCCAACAATCGACGTCAAGTAAGGGGACCAACCCGCACGTGGATTGTGCCTGACACCCCCGCCCGCAGGCTTCGCTTCGCAACCTTTCCCTGCACGCAGCAAGGCAGAGGCTATCGCGCCACGATCCGGAACATCGGCTGACGCCCCGGCTGCGTCGTGACAATGGCCACCGGCAGCGGCGGTTCATCCACCAATTCGACGCGGAAGCGCTGAATGATCGAGGCCAGTACCAGCACCGCCTCGGTCAACGCAAACTGAGCACCGACGCAGACACGCGGACCAGCCCCGAACGGAAGGTAGGCGAAGCGCGACGGCTGCGGTGCATCGGGCATGAATCGGTCGGGATCGAATGCGTCCGGATCGCGCCAGTAATGGCGATGCCGGTGCAATACCCAGGGCGCTATGACAAGCACCGTGCGTGCCGGCACATCGAAATCGCCCAGCCGGTCCGGGCCGATCGCCTCGCGCGCAATGACGAAGGCCGGCGGATACAGCCGCAGCGTCTCATTCACCACCGCACGCGTACGCACGAGGCGTGGTAGCACATCGATCGTGATATCAAGACCGCGTGATTCATCGGCGAGCCGCTGTTGCTCGGTCAGATCGAGCGCCAGCAGAGTGATTGCCCAGAACAAAGTGACAGCGGTGGTCTCGTGGCCAGCGAGCAACAAGGTGGCGAGCTGATCGCGCAATTGCACGCGGGAGAAGCGTTCGCCCGTCTCGGGATCGCGTGCGGCCCGCAGTAGATCGAACAGATCTCGCGGGTTTTCCGGCTCCGGCTCGGCCAGGCGGTCGCGCATGATGTTGTCGATCAGCCGCATCCAGCGCTGCTGGAAACGCCAGCGCAGCAGGCCGCGAAACGTCGGCACCGACGGCGGCAGCAGCATGTCGAACAGCTTCGGCTGCGAGAAGCGGATTGCAAATTCGGTGAGCAGTTCTCGGAGCGGGGCGCCGTAGTGCTGCATCTCCAGCGAAAACATGCTGCGGCCGGCGATCTCCAATGTCAGGAACTGCACCGTCTGCAGCAGGTTGACCGGCCCCTGTGCCGCTTTCGCGGCCAGAGTCTGAAGCTCATCATTCGTCGTGGCCGTGATATGCCGCGCCAGCATCGGCATGACACGCGGCGCGAGCGCGGGGGCTGTGGTGCGGCGCTGGTGGCGCCACGCCTCGCCTTCGCTGAGCAGCAGGCCGTTTTCGCCAGTGATCGGCTTCAGGATCCGGATCGAGGCGGGCGAGCGGCGATAGTTCGCGTGGTTGTCCACCAGCACCCGATGGATTGCGTCCGGCGCATTCACCAGCACATTGGTGCGATTGAAGAAATGCCGCACCAGGACGTCTTCCTCATACGCCCGGTCGGTCCACATCGTCAGCGCGTTGGTGCGGATCGCACGCAGGAACGCCCACAGCGGCAGCTCGTGCGGCGGAATCGGCGGACGCGGTGGAATCAATGGCGTGGCCACAGGCGCATTCATGGGCAGGAGCTTAGTGCGGCGGTCGGCGACGTCCAGTCCAGCCTCGACAATGCCCCCACAGCGGGCAAAGCTGCGCCGGTCAACCAACGGAGGGAGCCATGTCGCTGCCGCAGGACATCCGCCCAGCCTTCCAGGACATCCAGGACACGCTGATCCGCTCGGACTCGCCGTGGATCCAGCAGACCCCGGCGTCCGCCGTCAAGGTGCTGTGGGTTGGGCGCGAGACCGGAAGCTGGGCCTCACTGCACCGGTGGAAAAAGGGCTATGCGGCGCCGCCGCACAAACACCTCGCCGGCGCGCATGTCTTCATTGTGTCAGGCAAGCTGCAGGTGCGCGACGGCGTCTTGAATGCGGGGGATTACGTGTATGAGCCGTCCGGCGTGCTGCACGACGAGACCAAAGCATTGGAAGACACCGTCTATCTTTTCCTATGCAACGGGCCGATCTTGTTCTTTAACGAGAACGGCTTCACCCGTTACACCAACTGGGAGGTGATGGAGAAACTGCGTACGGAGCAACCGCCCCAGGCACTCGCGGCAGAGTGAGGCCGTCACGGTCGGCCTTCGGCCGGGGAGCGCGGACCTGTCCTGCAATAATTGATGTGTCGGGCATATTTGTAGCCTCGTGCCGCGCCATGATTACACATGGGGCCACCGCACGCCGTTCGCGTGTTCGGAGAGACCTCTGCCGACAGCCCGTCACGCCTCATCACGAACCGCCGGGCCGCCGCCCGATGAAGCACGTTGCCGGCGTCAGTGACGGCCGGGCATCGCAACGGCGCCACGCTGCGTCGCGATCAATGGCACCGGCCCCCATAGAGCAGCGTCGGCTGTTCTACCGGTTCAGACGGTATCGCGCGGGTCCGCGTCGCGACTGGATCGAGAAACCATCGACGACGTTGCTGGCCCGCATCGACAGCTCCGCCTAGACCGTCAGTTCCGGTGCCAGATCCGCGTGGAAGCGGTTACCCGCGATCGTCGCCGCTACGACGCCCGTACGAATGGCAAAATCCGCAAAGCTCTCGCCCTTCCGCCGTCCGGTCGCATAAGCAGCGAATAATGGTGCCAGCGCCGCGACGATTCCCTCGTGGCCGATTTGCTTTCGGTACAGCTTGGACAGCCGCGTGCCATCGAACGCGCCGCCGAGATACAGGTTGTAGAGACCGGGCCCCGTGCCAACCAGGCCAATCTCCGCCAGGTACGGCCGGGCGCAGCCGTTCGGGCAGCCGGTCATGCGGATGGTGATCTCGTCGTCGCGCAGGCCAGCTCGGTCGTATTCGGCTTCGAGCGCCGTGATCAGGTCCGGCAGGTAGCGTTCACTTTCCGCCAAAGCGAGGCCGCAGGTCGGCAGTGCGACGCAGGCCATTGCGTTGCGCCGCAGCGTGCCGGGCGAGGCTAGTCCGTGCGCCTCGAGCACTGCGTCGATCGCCTTGCGTTGTTCGGGGGCGACGTCGGCAATCACCAGGTTCTGGTTGGGCGTAAGGATGAAACGGCCATCATGCGTCTCGGCGATGGCGCGGAGCGCCGCCAGCATCGGACCATGCACGCGGCCGTTTTCTACGAACATCACGAAATGCCAGCGTCCATCGTCGCCTTCGTGCCAGCCGGGTTCGTCGCCGGAGCGTTTGAAGCGGTAGGGCTTCGCCGGGGGCAGCTTGTAGCCCAGACGCTTGTCGAGCTCGGCGCGGAACGAATCGAGGCCGTGCGTCTCGATCGTATATTTCAGCCGGGCGTGCTTGCGGTCGGACCGGTTGCCCCAGTCGCGCTGAATGGTGACAATCTTCTCCGCCACCTCGACCACCTGCTCAGGGGTGCAGAAACCCAGCACGTCGCCTGTGCGTGGGAAGGTGTCCGGTTCGCCATGCGTCATGCCCATGCCGCCGCCAGCAACGACGTTGTATCCAATGATTTGATCGCGGCGGACGACCGCGATGAGGCCGACCTCATGGGCGAACGCATCCACGTCGTTCACCGGTGGCACGGCAATGGCAATCTTGAACTTGCGTGGCAGGTATGTCCTGCCCAGGATAGGTTCGTCTTCCTCTTTCCCCACCACCTGCTCGTCGCCGATCCAGATCTCATGCCAGGCACGCGATTTCGGCAGCAGATGCTCGCTGATCGCGCGGGCCCGCGTGACGACTTCGTCGTGCACGGCAGAGCGCCAGGGTAGCACCGAGCCGATCACGTTGCGATTGACGTCGCCGCAAGCGGCGATCGTGTCCAGCATCGCGGCATGAATGGACTGGATCGCCGGACGCAGATTGCTCTTGATGACCCCATGGAACTGGATGGTCTGCCGCGTCGTCAGCCGCAGTGTGCCATTGCCGCGCTCCGCCGCCATGTCGTGCATAGCGATCCACTGCACCGGCGTCAGCACACCCGCCGGCACGCGCAGTCGCGCCATGAAGATGACGGCCTTTTCCATTTTCTTTTTGGCGCGCTCGGGGCGCAGGTCGCGGTCATCCTGCTGGTAGATGCCGTGGAATTTGGTAAGCTGCTGGTCGTCCTCGGCAAGCGAGCCTGTGACCTGAACCTGCAGCCCATCAGCGATCGTGCCGCGCAGGAAGCGACTCTCGGACTTGATGGTCTCATTACGAGAAAGTTGGGCCATGGCAAAGCTGCTCGCTTCGTTAGAATCGTTCACCCGCAGATGAACGCCGATGACATTCGGCCATCCAGCACCGCGCTCTCAGACGCCAGAGCGCAAACTATGCGTCCAGATGTGTGCATAGCTGGCTTGAACTTCTTAGTACACGTCACGCAGGTAACGTCCGGCGCGTTGCACATCGCGCAGATACGCTGTCGCACCGTCTTCGTCCTTGCCAGATTGGTCCGCTATGATGCGCAGCAGCATTGCGTGCACGTCCTTCGCCATTGCCTTGGCATCGCCGCAGATATAGAGATGTGCGCCATCCTCCAGCCAAGTGAAGACGTCGCGGCGCGCCTCCCACAGACGGTCCTGCACGTAGATCTTCGCGCGCTGGTCGCGCGAGAACGCGAGGTCGATTCGGCTCAACACGCCGGATTCCAGCCAGTCCTGCCATTCGAGCTGATAGAGGAAATCGTGCGTGAAGCGGCGGGCGCCGAAAAACAACCAGGAACGGCCCCGTGCGCCCGTCGCCTCGCGATGCTGCAGGAAGGCGCGGAACGGCGCGACGCCGGTACCGGGGCCGATCATGATGATCGGTGCCGCGGGGTCGGCCGGCAGACGGAAATGTGGATTGGGCTTCACATAGACAGGCAGCGTCGCGTCCACACCGCGGCGCTCGGCGACGTCGATCGACGCGACACCGTGGCGCGCACGGCCATGACTGGACCAGCGCACTGCACCGATCAGCAGGTGCGCCTCGTCGCCGACCGCGGCCTGGCTCGACGCGACGGAATAGAGTCGCGGCGGCAGCGGACGCAGCAACCCTGTCAACTGCTCCGCCTTAAGCTCAGTCGGCACCGCTTCCAGCAGGTCGACGAATTGGCGGTCGGACAGGAATTCCGCCATGCGCGCTTCGTCGCCGGAGAGTGCGCGCAGTCCCGCATCGCCGGTCAGCGCGGCGTAGTCGGCGATCTGGTTTCGGGTCAGCGTGGTGATGTCGAAACGCTCGCTCAGCGCCTCATGCAGCGACGCATCGCCGGAGAGACCCGCAACGCGCAGCACGTCCTCCACCAATGCCGGATCGTTGCGCGGCACGAAGCCGAGTGAATCGCCCGGTTCGTAACGCAGGCCCGAACCGGCGAGTGAGAGCTCAACATGATACGTCTCGACATCGGAGCGGCTGCTGTTGAGATTGATCTGCGCCGTGATCTCGGCCTCGAAGACGCGGGCGCGATCCTCGGCCTGTGGGCGCACGAAATCGACATGAATGACCGCGGCACCGGCGTCCTGGACCGGCGCGATCTCACGCAGCGTCGCGTCGATCCAGGCCGCGGCTGGCTTCTGGTAATCGAGGTCGCAGTCGATGCGCGCGGCCGCGCGCGTCGCACCGAGCGCAGCGAGCCGCGTGTCGATCTGCTTGCCTGTCTCGCAGAAGCGGGCATACGCACGATCGCCCAGTGCTAGCACGGCGAAGCGCAAATCTGGCAGGCGCGGGGCATTGTCGGCGTTGAGCGCGGCGAGAAACGCTTCCGCGCGTTGCGGCGGATCGCCCTCGCCCCAAGTGCTGGCGATCACGACCAGGTTTTCCGCTTTCGCCAGCTGGTCCGGTGATGCGTCGGCCATATCGACGACCTTCGCCGCAAAGCCGAGCCGCGTCGCGGACTTGCGCGCTGCCGCGGCCAGCGCCTCGGCGTTGCCGGACTCGGTCCCGTAGAGAATGGTCAGCGGCGCCTTCGCGGCAGGCGGCGCACTCGGGACAGCGGGCGCTTCCGTCGCTGCCTGGAATCCGGCGATGTAGCCGCTCAGCCATTGGCGTTGTTCTGCGGTTGCGCCTGACACCAACCGGCGGATCTGATCGAGCTGGTCCTCGGCAAAAGGCGTCGTTGCGAGCGCATTGCTCATCGGCGGGCTCCTGCGGCGGTCATCGGTTCGGGCAGCATGGTCAGCGGTGCTGTCTGCTGCAGCGGGCGCAGCATGTCGCGCAGCGCAACGACTGGACCGACAACAATCAGGGTCGGATCATCGGGCGACAGGGTCGCGGCGACGGACGCCGCGGTGTCCAGAGTGCCGAGGGTGACGCTCTGCGACGACATCGTCGCGTTGGCGACGAAGGCCACCCCGTCATCAGGCGCCCGGCCGGCTTCGATCAGTTGCTCGGCGAGCGCGCCGGCGTGGCGCAGACCCATGTAGAAGACCAGCGTGTCCGCCCCGGCGAACCGCGTGACATCCGGCGCTTCACCGCGCAGATCGTGGCCCGTGGCGCAGACGACGCTGCGTGCCAGCATGCGGTGGGTCAGCGGAATGCCGGCCGACGCGGTGCCGCCAATTGCCGCGGAGACACCGGGCACGATCCGAAACGGGATGCCGGCAGCCGCGAGGGCCAGCGCCTCCTCGCCGCCGCGGCCGAAGACCAACGGGTCACCGCCTTTGAGCCGCAGCACGCGGAGGCCCTGGCGGGCCAAGCCGATCAGCCGCTGGTTGATGCGCAGCTGATGCGTCCGGGCACCGCCGGCGCGTTTGCCGACGGGTTGCAGGCGCGCCCCGGCGGCGAGCGCGAGAATCTCAGGCGAGACGAGCGCGTCATGCAGGACGACGTCGGCTTCGCTCAGTGCGTGCAGGGCGTGCAACGTCAGCAGGCCCGGGTCGCCGGGACCGGCACCGACCAGCCAGACGGAGCCGGCGTCGAAGTCCGGCGGGCGAAGACGGGAGACAACGTGCGGCAGGCTCGGCACGGTTCGAACATCCTGGCAGCGGCCGGGATGGCCGCGTTGCCAGTGTTAGAGAAGAGTTTTCTCGGAGGCGCGCAATAGGCATTGGCAAAAAACGCGAATCTTCTACCATTAGCGCGGGATACAATGTAAAACTTCTAGCGAAGACCGGTGATTCGGACAACCCCTCTCCCGCGCGCCCGCGAAGGCGGCGCGAGACGGCAGATGACAAGGCGCATCCCGGACGCGTCCGGCTGGCCGCTCACCCTTTCCGCCTCGCAGTTCAACCTCTCCCGCCGCAAGCGCGGCAGGGGCCCGACCGTTCTGGCGCTATTTGATCCGCCCCATCTCGCGCAGCTTTTCCGCCACGTTGCCCATCAGCCCCGTGTACGGCTTTGCAGTGGCCAGATCGCGGATCCTCTCAATCGAGTCCGCCACCATCTCAATCGTCACCGGTTCGGCCGGATCGAACTGCACGCCGTCCGTTACGAAATACTGAACGCGCGCGTAGCCGCCAGCGGTGGAGGCCATGATCTCGCCGTTCTGGTCGCACTCTTCGCTGCACAGCCAAGCCACCATCGGGGACACCAGCTCGGGCTTCATCCACGGGCCGATATCCGGCGGCAGGAGCGATTCCGTCATGCGCGTTAGTGCACTCGGGGAGATCGCGTTGCAGCGGATATTGTATTTTGCGCCCTCGTGCCGCAGCACGTTGATCAGGCCGTTCACCGCCATCTTCGCAGCGCCGTAATTGGCCTGGCCGAAATTGCCGACTGTTCCGGATCCCGAGGTGGTCACCACGATCCGGCCGTATTGCTGCTTGCGCATGATCGGCCAGGCGGCCTTGGTGCAGAAGACAGTGCCGAAGTGATGCACGGCGTTGACGAACTCATAATCCGCCATCGTCATGTTATTGAACGCCTTGTCGCGCAGCACGCCCGCATTGTTGACCAGGATGTCGACGCGGCCCCAGGTGTTCAGCGCGGTGTCAATGATGCTCTGCGCGGATTTCTCATCGGCCACTGAGGCGTAGCTGGCAACGGCGTCGCCGCCAGCCGCCTTGATCTCCGCCACGACCCTGTCCGCGACCGCTGCCGCGCCGCCGGTGCCGTCCACCGCCCCGCCTGGGTCGTTCACCACCACCTTGGCGCCGCGCGAGGCGAGCAGGAGGGCGTGCGAGCGGCCTAGACCGACCCCGGAACCGGTGACGATCGCGACGCGGTTATCAAAGCGAATGGTCATGGGTGCTTGCCTCGATTGCTGTCCGATTGTCGAACATGCCAGTCGGAGAATGGTTCGGCCAGTGGCCCAGGTGCCACCGACACCAGCGTCCTGCCACCGCAATCGGTGAGAAGAGGGCTCGGCCCGATCGTGCGGAAGTTGCTGACCGGCGACTGGCGGTGATCCGAGTTCAAGATGCTGGTCGAGCAGGCATTCGACATCGTGCGCCGCGCGACAGCGCCTGTCTCAGCTGAACGCCAATTGTAAGACTTCGGTCCCGGGGTCGCCTTTTCTGCCACGCCAATTTGCGGCTGGGTCGGCCTCAGTCTCGGACACTGGCTCGACACTTGTCGCACGGTTTCGGCAGCAGGTGTCCATCCAATCTTCGCGCCTCGTGCGGCAAGCGCCCAATGAGTTCATCGACTCGCTCGGGTCTCGGCGACGCACTCTTGACGCCCATCCATCAGCGCACCTGCATTCTTCGTCGCAAGGTGGCCCCAGCGCTTCGCTCTTACGTTGACTCGGAGCGAGCTCCACCTTCTCGACGCGTTCCTCGGACGACAAACAGCTAACCGTTGAGGACGCGCGCAGCGGCCGCGCGGATGGCGTTCCCGGTGATGGGGCCATCGGCCTGGCGGAGTTCCTCGCGGACTGCGCTGACGACGTGGGTACGGACCGCCGCGGGCGCAGGCGAGGCGGCCAGAGCCAGCGTGGCGCTCGCGGCAGGGGGCCACGTGCGTTCGACGGCTTCGCGGGTGCAGCCCAGGGTGAAGAGGCCGCGTTGGGAGCGCGGGAGGTTTCGGGCATCGCGGGTCGCCGGTGCGTCCACCACGCCGTCACGAATCACGACACCGTAGATTATCCGCGCCTGCTCGGGGGAGAGAAGCCCATCCAGCACCTCCTCGAGCACCGAGGCAGGATCGCGGGCGAAAGGATCGCCGAAGCCACCACCGCTTGGGGTGATCATGCGGAGAATATCGCCGCGGGCGAGTTCGAGCACGTCGATACGGCCGACATCGCGCTCGGAGTTCCTGCCGGGGTTAAGGATGCATCGTGCATGCGCGCCAGCGCCGCCGCCTTTGAGGCCCCACGGCTGAAAGCGGAAACGCTCAAGGCCGCGTACGGTCATCATGGATGAGAAGCCGCGATTTTCGATCTCGATCCGCATGGCATGGCCGCCGCGGAAGCGGCCGGGGCCGGGGCTACCCGGCTCGAGCGCGAAGCGGCGGATGACCAGGGGGGTCTCCAGTTCGACGATCTCGACCGGCGCGCTCTTCAGGAAGCCTACCGGCTGGTCAATGCCATCCACGCCGTCGCCAGAGCGGCGGCCACCGCTGCCACCGACAAACGGCTCGATTACGCTCACATGCCAGCGCCCGGACCGCGGGTCGGTGGAGGCGACCGAGATGATGCCGGCCTGCCCAGCGCCGGCAGCGGCGATGCCGCCCGGCACAGCCTGGTTGAGACAACCCAGGATCGCGTCATAAACCCGCATGACGGCGACCCAGCGATTGCCCATCGCAGCGGGGAATGTCGCGTTCATGAAGCTACCGCGCGGGGCGTGAGTACGGATCGGGCGGATGATGCCACCCGACATCGGGATGGTGGGCTCGACCGTTAGGATCCAATTCACGACCGGCATGCAGAGGAAGGGATGCGGCCGGGCGCCGGTGGTGAAATTGAGGGCGTAGCGCACCTGCGGGTCGCTGCCGGAGAAATCCATCTCCAGCGTCTCGCCTTGCTTGATCATCTTCGCCTGCATGAAGATGAAGCCCTCGCCCTGGAAGGCCTCCAGGTATTCGTGGAAAACGTACTCGCCATCGCTGAGCCGCGCGATGGCAGCGCGAGACTTGATCTCAGAAAGTTCCAGCACATCGGCAACGGACGCGAGGAGTTCCTGTGTGCCGTAACGGTCGCAAAGCTCCTGCGTGCGGCGATCAAGCAGCGCGAGGCCCGACATCATCGCCTGGAGATCACCCCAGATCAGGTCCGGGATGCGTGAGTTGTCGGCGAAGAACTGCCAGAGTGGCTGGTTCAGCTCGCCGTTTCGATAGAAGAAGGAAGGGCGGATTCGCACGCCCTCCTGAAAAACCTCGTAGCTCGTGGGCGAGATGCTGCCGGGCGCTGCGCCGCCGATGTCGGAGGCGTGGATGAAGGCCCAGGCAAAGGCGATTGGCCGTCCATCGCGGAAGACCGGACGGATAAGATGGATGTCCATCGTGTGCGTGCAGAGAGCGTCACCCGAGAACGGGTCGTTGCTGATGATGACATCGCCGGGATCGAGGTTTTCGATGCCGATTTCATCGACGAGACCACGCAGGTTCTGGCAAACAGAGGACGTGACGCCGGCATGCAGCGGGTAAGCGAAGAATTCCCCGTCCAGGCTCGCAAGCGCGACCTGATAGTCCTGCGTCTGCTTGACGAAGGTTGTATACGCGGAGCGATAGGCGACGTTGCTCGCCTCCTCGGCGATCGCCGCGAAGCGGTTGCGCATCACTTCAGTACGGACCGGATCCATGTCAGGGTACCTGCTCGAGAAGGAGATCGCCGAATGCGCCGATGCCGGCCGAAAAGCGCGGCGGGACAATAACGGTCGCGGTCTCCTGCTCGATGACCGCGGGGCCCAGCGTTGTCCAGCCCGATGAAAGCGACGACCAGCGGTAAACCGGGGTTTCGTGCCAGCGTCCCTCGAACCAAACGTGGCGGGTGGTGGTAGCGGTTGCCGCTAGGGCAGTTCGGCAGGCGGGGACAGCGGTGGGGCGTGGGAGCCGGCCGCGCACCCGGATGCGCAGGGCCAGGATCTCCGTCTCGCCGTCCGGATCGGCGTGACCGTAGAGGCGCTTGTGGCGCGCATGGAAGCCCGCGGCGATCGCTCCGGAATCGCCCCGCACTGCTGCTTCGCGG
>JASHQG010000084.1 GCA_030037665.1 Acetobacteraceae bacterium | reverse complement strand
TTCCGCAATCTTCTGGAGGTGCGCGACAGCTGCGAGGTGTGCGGCCTCGATTTGCGCGCGAACGACGCGGGCGACGGCGCGATCGTCGGCGTGATTCTGGTACTCGGCGCCATCGTCGTCGCGCTGGCTTTCTGGGTGGAGTTTCATTTCGCGCCGCCGCTCTGGGTGCACGCGGTCCTGTGGCCGCTGGTGACTATTCCGCTGGCGATCCTGTTGATGCGACCGGCCAAAGCCGCGCTTGTGGCGCTGCAATTCCGCCACCGCGCTTCGGAGATGGGCCTGTGATGGTCCGGGCACGCCGTTGCCGGCCGGGTGTCGGCGCTTAACGGGCCTGGCAGTGGCGATCGGCCGCCGTGAAAGCCTGGTCAGCCATGGGCCGCTCTTCCCCGGCGGGCGTGGCCGACCATGACCCGCTCGTCGTTGCGCCGCCTGTTCTGGCCGACCTTCGGCGTGCTGGTCATGCTGTTGATGCTGCTTGGGCTGGGCACCTGGCAGGTGCATCGCCTGCACTGGAAGGAAGCGATCCTCGCGGAGATCGCCCGCGCCGAGGCGGCACCCGCGGTGCCGCTCGCCGGCAATCCCGGCCCGTTCACCAAAGTGTCGGTCAGCGGCCGCTTACGTAACGATCTCGCCGCCTCGTACGGTGCTGACGTGCGCGACACGGCCACGGGTCCGCAGCTCGGCACATACCTGATCGTACCACTGGAACGAGCCAACGAACCGACGCTGCTGGTCGATCGTGGCTGGGTCCCTGACAAACGCAGCGGTCCGATCAACGAATCGCACGGCACCGTCAGCATCGCCGGCTACATCCATCCTGCAGACCATGCTGGCATGTTCTCGGCACGTGACGACCCGGCGACGCGCACATTCTACACGCTTGATCCCGCGACGATCGGCGCCGCCCTCGGTTTGAAAAACGTCGCACCGTTCATCCTGATCGCGCTCGGTCCACCGCCGGCGGAACGCTACCCGGAACCCGCGACGCACTTGCCACGTCCGCCCAACAACCACTTCATCTACGCCGTCACCTGGTATGGGCTCGCGTTCGCCCTCGTGGTGATGTTCTGCGTCTGGGCCCGAGGGATGTTGCTCGCATGACCGCTTACGACAAGCTGACCGCGCGCTTCACGCGCATCGCCACGCTCGGCGAGACCGCCGCTTTTCTGGGCTGGGATGCTGCCACGATGATGCCGCCGGGCGGCGGCCCCGCGCGTGGCGACCAGCTCGCCGTGCTCGCCGGCCTGTCGCACGGACTGCTGAGCCTGCCGGAAGTTGGCGACGAACTTTCGGCGGCAGAAGCCGAAGAGGACGCGGCAGACGACTGGCGCGCTGCCAATCTGCGCCTGATGCGCAAGGCGTATGTTCGCGCCACGGCGCTGCCACGCGATCTGGTCGAGGCGCGGGCACGCGCCAATTCCGCCTGCGAGAAAGTCTGGCGCGACGCACACCACAAATCCGATTTCGCCATGGTGCTGCCGCACCTCGAGGAGGTGGTGCGCCTCGTGCGTGAGACCGCGTCTGCTCTGTCCGTGACACTGAACCTCTCACCGTACGACGCGCTGATGGACGGTTTTCAGCATGGTTTGCGCACTGCGGAGGTGGCGGATGTCTTCGCCGGGTACGAAATTTTCCTGCGCGATGCGCTGCCGGCGGCCGAGGAACGCCAGGCCCGCCAACCCGCGCCGGTCCGGCCGAAAGGTCCGTTTCCGGTCCCGCTCCAGGAAGCGCTGTGCCGGCAGGTTTCCGAACGTCTGGGGCTCGATTTCCGTCACGCGCGGCTCGATCGTTCCGCCCACCCGTTCAGCGGCGGCACCCGCACTGACGTGCGCATCACCACACGTTACGACGAAGCGGATTTCACCCAGGCACTGCTCGCCGTCATGCATGAAACCGGCCACGCGCTTTACGAGCGTGGTCTGCCTGCGGACCACGACCGCCAGCTGGTCGGCGAGGCCGCCGGCATGGCGGTGCATGAAAGCCAGTCGCTGATTGTGGAAATGCAGGCGTGCCGTTCCGACGCTTTCCTGTCGTGGCTGGCCCCGCAACTGCACAAGACGTTCGGTGGTGACGCGTCGGTTTACCACGTGTCGAACCTCGCGCGCCTGTGGCGGCGGATCTCGCGCGGCTTCATTCGGGTCGATGCGGACGAGATGACGTATCCCGCGCACGTCATTCTGCGCTTCCGTCTCGAGCAGGCACTGGTCGGCGGCGAGCTGCATGCGGCCGATTTGCCCGCGGCATGGAATGCCGGTTTCAAATCCCTGCTTGGCATCACGCCGCCGGACGACGCGCGCGGCTGTCTGCAGGACATCCACTGGTACGACGGCGCGTTCGGATATTTCCCGAGCTACACACTGGGCGCGATGGCCGCGGCGCAACTGATGGCGGCGGCTCGCCGCGCCGTCCCCGGCATCGACGGGGGCCTGGCAGGGGGCGATCTCTCGCCGCTGCTCGGCTGGCTGCGGCGGAACGTGCACGGCGTCGGCAGCCGCCTGACGTTCAACGAATTGCTGCAGGCCGCGACGGGAAAGCCGCTCGACCCGGCGGATTTCCAGGCGCACCTCACCGGGCGCTACCTGGCATAAAGGGAGGAGACGGAAGATGATCCAACTCGGACGCCTCGGCGCCTGGTATTCGATGGATAAACTGGGCGGGCCCAAGGAAATCCGTGAATTTGTCACGGCGGTCGAAGGACTCGGCTACGACACGCTCTGGTACCCCGAATCCCGCGGCTTCGAATCCCTCTCCGTCGCCGGTTTCATGCTGGCGAACACGACACGCCTCAAGGTGGGCAGTTCAATCGCCAGTATCTACGCCCGCGACGCCTATACGGCGCGCCGCGGCATGCTGTCGCTGCACCAACTCTACGGGGAACGCTTCATCCTCGGCCTCGGCGTCAGCCACCTGCCCATGGTCGAGGGCATTCGGGGGCACCGCTACGAAAAGCCGATCCCCGCCATGCGCGCCTATCTCGATGCGCTGAACCAGGAGGCCGGCTCCGAGCACTGGCCCGTCGCGATCGCCGCGCTCGGCCCGCTCATGCTGAAACTCGCCCGGGAAAGGACCCGTGGCGCGCTTCCCTACAACACCAACCCGCAGCACACCGCCGAGGCGGCCAGGATCCTCGGCCCCGACAAATGGCTGGCGATCGAGCAAAAGGTGACGCTCGAATCCGACCCTGCCAAGGCCCGGGCGCTCGGGCGCAGAGAACTCGCGCGCTACATGACGCTCGATAATTACCGCAACAATTTCCTTCGCATCGGCTTCACCGAAGCCGACCTCGCGGGCGGCGGATCCGACCGCTTCATCGACGCCATGCTGCTCTGGGGCAGCATCGAGCAGGTCAAAGCCGGCCTTCGGGCTCACTTTGCCGCCGGTGCGACCCACGTCGCCATCCAGCCCGTCCACCCCGACGGCGACAGTGCCGCCCGCGACGCGATTCTGCGGAGCTTGGCGGATCTCTAGCCGCGGGGCCTGCCGCGCGGACGGGCGAACGGAACGGAGAGAAGGAGATGGCATTGGCCTCGGACCCGCCGGGCCAGCAGCGCGCTTCTGGTAGGGTCGCGGGAAAACCCCGATCTTTCTTCAACTGCCGCCTCCGGAACCGGCCAAGGTTATTGACTCGCTTCGACCCCGCCACTAGGTTCCGCCCCCTTGGCCGGGGCGGGTTTGTCCGACCGGCCGTCTTTCGCTGGCATTGGATGCCTGCGGCGCCGCGCCCGGGAACGGGTGCCTAGGCCGCGAGCCGCATCGACCCGTCTGGCAGGCTTTGGCCTGGCAAGGCGGGCCATGTCTGTTGAATGACGGCCGGACCGACGCATTCGTCGGGCCACGTTGGGAAAGAGACACAATGCCGACGATCAACCAGCTCATCGCCAAGGGGCGCGAGCGGCAGCCGACCCGGAACAAGGTGCCGGCGTTGCAGGGCTGCCCGCAGAAGCGCGGGGTCTGCACGCGCGTTTACACCACCACGCCGAAGAAGCCGAACTCGGCGCTGCGTAAGGTGGCGAAGGTACGCTTGACCAACGGCTATGAGGTCGTGAGCTATATCCCCGGTGAGGGGCATAATCTGCAGGAGCACTCGGTCGTGCTGATCCGCGGCGGCCGTGTGAAGGACCTGCCGGGCGTGCGGTACCATATTCTGCGTGGCGTGCTGGATACGCAGGGCATCGCCAAGCGCCGTCAGCGGCGTTCGCTGTACGGCGCGAAGCGGCCGAAGTAAGGGGAGCGCGCCGATGTCCCGCCGCCACCGCGCCGTGAAGCGCGAAATCCTGCCGGACGCGAAGTTCGGCGACGTCGTCATCAACCGTTTCATGAATGCGCTGATGTTCGACGGCAAGAAGTCGGTTGCCGAGACCATCGTCTACAACGCACTGGACACGCTGAAGCGCCGTGGTGGGCAGCAGGCGGACCCGGTGCGCCTGTTCCACGAGGCGCTGGACAACGTGAAGCCGGCGGTTGAGGTGCGCTCGCGGCGTGTCGGCGGTGCGACGTATCAGGTGCCGGTGGAAGTGCGCACCGAGCGCCGTCAGGCGCTGGCGATCCGCTGGATCATCGACGCGGCCCGCAAGCGCGGCGAGCACACGATGGAAGAGCGTCTGTCGAACGAGCTGCTGGATGCTGTGAACAATCGTGGCTCAGCGGTGAAGAAGCGTGAGGATACCCACCGGATGGCCGAGGCCAACAAGGCCTTCAGCCACTACCGTTGGTGAGTTTGAGGTAGCCACAACGGACCGGCCGGTCCACGGAGAAGACCACCATGGCAAAGGCGAAATTTTCGCGCACCAAGCCGCACTGCAACGTCGGCACGATCGGCCATGTTGACCATGGCAAGACGACGCTGACCGCTGCGATCACCAAGATCCTGGCGAAGGCGGGCGGCGCGACCTTCACCGCGTACGACCAGATCGACAAGGCGCCGGAGGAGCGCGCCCGCGGCATTACCATCTCTACCGCGCACGTGGAGTACGAGACCAAGAAGCGCCACTACGCGCATGTCGATTGCCCCGGCCACGCCGACTACGTGAAGAACATGATCACGGGCGCGGCGCAGATGGACGGCGCCATCCTGGTGGTCTCCGCCGCCGACGGCCCGATGCCGCAGACGCGCGAGCACATCCTGCTCGCCCGCCAGGTCGGCGTGCCGGCGCT
>JASHQG010000803.1 GCA_030037665.1 Acetobacteraceae bacterium | reverse complement strand
AGCGGCGAGCCAGGCTGGATTGCAACAGGCAATGCGTTTCACGCGATATCCCTGACGCTGGCGACAATTCTGGCGTGCCGAGCGTGAACGTGGACATCCGGTGTGGCAAGGGACGGCTCACCTCCAGGCGGGGATTGTCGCCTGCCGAAAAACGCGCAATATACTCTCCGGTAGTCAATCCAACCCACGCGTTCATTCCAATCCGTGAACCCGGAAGAGGAAATGCAGTATGAATGACGTAGTCGCCGTCGCACGGCGTCCGCGGCCCACCGGCACCGCAGAGTTCGGCGCGATCGTCATCGGTGCGGGTATTTCCGGCATGTTCATGCTGTATCGCCTGCGTGAGCTGGGTATGAGGGTGCGGGTGTTTGAGACCGGCTCCGATGTCGGCGGCACCTGGTACTGGAACCGCTATCCCGGTGCCCGGTTTGACTCGGAAAGCTGGACCTATGGCTACTCGTTCTCCAAGGAGTTGATGCAGGAGTGGGACTGGAAAGAGCACTTCTCTCCCCAACCGGATACGCTCGAATACCTCAACCGTGTGGCCGATAAGTTCGACCTGCGCCGCGACATGCAGTTCGACAGCACGGTGACGGCGGCGCATTGGGACGACGCGGCCGGGCTATGGACCGTGACGCTCGAGAGCGGCGAACAGGCGCGATCACGCTTCCTGTGCACCGCGGTCGGCATTCTATCCGCCCACACGCTGCCGGCCATTCCCGGGCGCGATCGCTTTCGCGGCCCGGCCTATCATCCGGCGCGCTGGCCGCACACGCCAGTGGATTTCACCGGCAAGTGCGTCGGGGTCATCGGCACCGGCGCCACAGCCATCCAGGCGATTCCTGAAATCGCCAAGTCGGCGAAGCATCTCACCGTCTTCCAGCGCCGGCCGAACTGGGCCGCCCCGCTCCATAATTCCACGATCAGCAAGTCAGAGATGGACGCAATCAAAGCGCGCTACGATCAGATCTACGCGCACTGTGCCAGCACGCCGATGTGGTTCATCCACCAGGCCGATCCGCGAAAGACGGTGGATGTGCCACCCGACGAGCGTGAGGCGTTTTGGGAAAAGCTGTATGCCGAGCCGGGTTTTGGCATCTGGTTGGGCAATTTCCGCGATATTGGGGTGAACGAGGAGGCCAATGCGGCGATCAGCGAATTCATCGCCAAGAAGATCCGTCAGCGCGTGACGGATCCGGCGGTTGCGGAAAAGCTGATCCCGAAGGATCATGGTTTCGGCACTCGTCGCGTGCCGCTGGAGAGCGGTTATTTCGAGGCGTACAACCGCGCCAACGTGCTGTTGGTCGATACACTGTGCGACGAGCCCATCGAGCGCATCACCCCGCTGGGCATCAAGACCAGCAGGCGGGAACACGAATTGGACATTTTGATCTACGCGACCGGCTTCGACGGTGTGACGGGCGCGTTCGATCGGATCGACATTCGTGGCACGGGCGCCGTGCAACTGAAAGATGCATGGGCGGAGAGTCCGCGGACTTATCTCGGCATGCTTGCGGAGGGATTTCCCAACATGCTCATGGTTCTGGGGCCGCACACCGCCCGCGGCAACATTCCGCAGGCGGTGGAACACAGCGTGGAATTTCAGGCCGGCATTGTGCGGTTCATGCTTGAGCGTGGCCATGTTCGGGTGGAAACCCGGCCAGAGCATGTCGCGGAGTGGACCGAGACCGTGATCAAGGCGGCTGAACCGCTGCTGTCGTCCAAGGTTGATTCCTGGCAGACCGGCGTCAACCGCAACGTTGAGGGACGCACGGTTCGTCGCGTGCTCGGTTACAACGGTCACGGCATCCACTTCCGGCGCAAGACGGACGAAGTCGCCAAGGGTGGATACAAGGAGTTTCTGTTCTGCTGACCGTGGATGCGGCGGTCTGTCGTTGTTTCTTGGCGATCAGGCAGAGCGGTCCATGCGCGGTGGAGGAGAGGGACAGCTCGAGGGGACCGCCTGATCTGTCTCGCCCCTCGATCTCATTTCATCTCCAACCGGGTGCGCTTTGATCCTTGCTCGGGTACACCTGCCGCGCCATGGCAGGTGCCGCTGCACGCGTGCTGGGCCTCGCTATGTGTCGCCCACCGCACGTCCGCGGGCGCGAATCTCGGTCGAAGAGGTGTCAGAGCGGAATCGGTCCTCGGGGATTTCGGTGAAGAGATCAGCATACCGCCGTGGCACATCGATGTCTGTCAGCGCGCGCACACGCCCCGACGCGTCGATGCGACAGGCTACCAGAAAGCTCGCTCCGGAATTGGCGATCTCCTCGAGCGCGAGATGCATCCTCTCCGCGTCGTCGCCATAATACTTGGGCAGGAACAGCCGCTCGGCCGTATCCGCGCCGATCACGAACGTGCTCCCGGGAAACAGGCGCGACTTGTCGAGGAATGTGGGCGCTCGCGTGAGTTCGGCGGGAGACTTCCAGGCGAATTGGGCCACCCGCCGTCGTACCGTCTCGCCCGCCAGAGGCGGCTTGTCGACGTTGGTGACAGAGATTTCGAACGCCAACGGACGCTTCCTCAAGTCTTCGGCAACACGCGCCAGCGACACATGGCCTTCGTGCACGGGATTGAACGACCCAGGCAAGAGCACAGAAGGAGCGGGGGCTAACGTTGCCATCTGCCCGTCGGGCTGGACCCGGACGCGATTGACGTCACCGGCGAGAAGCCGATCGATGGGATCCATGGTCGCCGCGGCTGTCTCCGCGAACTGTTCGTCGGCATCAAGCAGGCTGCCCGGCGATGGGGCGGCAACCCGACACGCGCGTGCCAGCCACAGGACAATCGCGTCTGCGACCAGGTCTTCTTCCGCGGCGCGATCACGCCGGCCTTTGGCCAGAACGCCGGAGCAGTGCGCGATGCCACTCGCATCGGCGAAGGCGATGTGAAAACGATGCTCGCCGCGACGCGGGCGGTCGCTCACCAGTGCCGCCGTTGCGCCAAGGCCCACCGCATCGCTGCCCGCCGGGGCAAGTCTGGCGACGCGCCCCCGTGCGGTGCGGGCCATCGCAATCGCGGTGTCAGCACTGCTTGCCTGTATCGGCGCGAAGCCAAGATAAGTCGCGAGCGCATGCTCGTCATAGGGGATCTGCGCCTCGATCAACAGCCGCGAGCCGCCGGGCACACGCAGCAACATGCCGATTGCGCCGCTGCCGCCGCCGGTGATCGCCAAAGCGGCCTTGCAGCCCGACGCGTGCAATTTGGAAATCAGTGGCTGCCACGCAGTATCCGATGGGCGCATGGTGCGTATCTGGTCCAAATTCGAAAATTGTCTCGCGGATGCTGAAAGGCCTAGTGGGCAGAGTCAACAGAGAGAGAGCGCGCGGAAATGGAACGGAAATGGACGCCGGCTGGAGCGCGCGAGCCGACTTTTTCGGCGTGAGCATCAAGCCGACGCCCCCAATGTTCCTCAGCGCCCCGGATACCACCCCGCTTGTTCAGCAAAGCGCCCATAGAACTCCGGCGTGTACGCGTGATCAGGATCCTGCCGGACCATCGCGTCGATCAGCTGCGCGTCAGGACCGACCAGAATGCGCAACCTGTCCGCCCTAACGCCGTCCAGGATGATGCTCGCCGCTTCGGCCGCGCTCGTCGGAGCGTCGGTGACGAAGCGACGCGCCCGTTCGGCCAACCCGGCCCGGATCTCGTCATCCGACATCGCCGACGCGTCACGGCCCATAGAGGCCAACCGTGCGCGGGCCCGCGCGATCTGCGCCGACCCGATTTCATCGGAGTCACTGTCGGTGAGCACTTTCAGCGAGTTTACCCGGATGCCCGTCCCGATATGACCGGGCATGACAACCGAGACCTTGATATGTGGCGCATTGATGCGAAAGTCGGCGATCAGCGCCTCGCTGAAACCTTTCACGGCGAACTTCGCCGCCGAATAGGCGGTATGCGGCACAGTGGGGCCGACCGAGGCCCAGAAGCCGTTGATGCTGCTTGTGTTGATCAGATGTGCCTCGTCTGCCACGCGCAGCAGCGGCAGAAAGGCGCGGGTGACGAGATAAACGCCGCCCCAGCATATGTTGAACGTGCGCTCCCACTCGTCGCGGTCGTTGGCGATCATGCTGCCGCCACCGCTGATGCCGGCATTATTGAACAGCAGATGGATACGATCAGTCGCGTGCTGTGCCGCGGCCTCGTCGCGGAAGCGCAGCACGTCCGTTTCGCGCGACACGTCGGCAAGGTGTGCAGTGAGCCGCACGCCCTGCGGCAACCCCGCGGCCTCGCAGTGCGCCTGCGTTTCCGCCAGCCCCCGCGTGGAGACGTCGCACATTGCGACGTGGCATCCTTCAGCCACCAACCGGCGCACCAGTTCGCGGCCCATGCCCGATCCAGCGCCGGTGACGACGGCGATCCGGCCAGAGAATTCCTTCATGGCTTCCTCCCTTGGTGCTGGCGGCTATTGCCGCGCTGAATATATCTCCACTGAGCCGTAAATCCCCACGCTTCGTCTCGTTGGAAGATCCCATTGTGTGCCGTTCCGAGCCAGGCGGGACAGGTTCTATCCGGGAGCGCAGGCGCGAATGGTGGCTTCGAAGCGTGCCCTGGCGTCAGGGCCGCGGGCGAACGGACTGATGATCGGCACGTCGATGCCCGACTGCCGGTACGCCGCGAGCCGCATGCGGCAATCTTCCGGTGTGCCCGCAATGCTGGTCGCATC
>JASHQG010000802.1 GCA_030037665.1 Acetobacteraceae bacterium | reverse complement strand
CAAAACTTTGCACCAAAAGTGCATCAGACCCTCATTAGTGGCAACGCGACAACCGCGTCATATGGTGGCCGCCCGCCGCGGCCGCGATTGGCGCGAGAGAGTGCCGCTTCCAGCTCCGGTCGAAACAGGTCGAAGTCGATCACTGCGGTCGGCGCTCAACTCGCCGGTCTCAAGCAACGCCCCAAGCCGCTAATCGGCATCAAAGAACCCAGGCTGTCTCACCAACGCCGCCCCCCATCAGGAGGACAAACAGGAATCATTCTGCGCGTCGCGTCGCGAGTGGTCTTTCGAGCCATCCAACTGTCGAGGAGCAGTAGATGAAGTGCTGGGTTAAATCTGGCCCGGGAGCTAGCTCGTTGCAGGCCCGCGGCTGTCGCGCTACTCTTTGCATGCAAGAACAAGCGGATCGGGAGGGACAAATGACTACAACAAGCCCAGACTTCGATGCCGTGGTGATCGGCGCCGGCTTTTCCGGTTTGCACATGCTGAAGTTGTTGCGCGACAAATTGGGACTGCGCGTACGCGCCTACGAAGAAGGTAACACCGTCGGCGGCACATGGTATTGGAACCGATATCCCGGGGCCCGTTGCGATTCCGATTCATACATCTATTGCTTCACCTGGGACAAGCAGCTTCTGCAGGAGTGGGAGTGGTCGGAACGCTATCCCGAACAACCGGAAATCCTGCGCTACCTCGAACACGTGGCGGACCGCCACGACCTGAAACGCGACATCCAGTTCAACACGCGCGTGACCGGCGCCGAGTTCGACGAAGAGGACAATCTGTGGCGGGTGCACCTCAGCGGCGGCGAGACGGTAACCGCCCGCCACCTGATCACCGCCGTGGGCACGCTATCGGCTACGAACCTGCCGCCCTTCAAAGGGGTGGAGAGATTCAAGGGCAGGTGGTACCACACCAGCCGTTTCCCGCAGACTGGCGTCGATTTCACTGCCAAGCGCGTGGCCGTGATCGGCACTGGCGCCACGGCGGTGCAGGCCATTCCGGAAATCGCGCAGCAGGCCAAGCACGTTACCGTGTTCCAGCGCACCGCCAACTACTGCGTACCGGCGCGCAACGGCAAGGTCGACCCGGAATTGGTCAAGGCCCGCAAGGCGGATTATGACGGCATCGTCAAGCGCATTCGCGAATCGTTCTTCGGCCAGGAGCATTACTTCATTCCGAAATCGGTTCTCGAAACAACGCCGGAGGAGCGCGAGCGCGAGTTCGACCGCATGTGGGACGCGGGCGGCTTCGCGTTCTGGCTGGCCAACTACCAGGATATGTTCTTCAGCCAGGAAGCAAACGACCTGATCGCCGACTATCTCAAGCGCAAGATCCGCAACACCGTGAAGGATCCGGTGGTGGCCGAAAAGCTGATACCCAAGGGCCACCCATACGGTACCAAGCGGCAGCCGCTGGACACCAACTATTATGAAACGTTCAATAAGGACAACGTGCTCCTGGTCGATGCGGCCACCGATGGCGGCATCGAGGAAATCACGGAAAAAGGCATCCGGGCCGGCGGCAAGGACTACGAGTTCGACATCATTGTCTTCGCCACCGGCTTCGATGCCATGACCGGCCCGCTGAAGGCGTTGAACCTGAAAGGGCGCGGGGGCCGTACACTCGACGAGGTATGGGCGGACGGTCCGCACACCTACCTCGGCCTCTCGATTGCCGGCTTTCCCAACCTGTTCACCATCACCGGACCGCAAAGCCCGTCGGTGTTGACCAATATGCCGGTCGCGATCGAGCAGCATGTCGAATGGATCAGCGATTGTATCGATCACCTGCGCAACAGCGGCAGCACCCGCATTGAGGCAACGCCGGACGCGCAGGAGCAATGGGTCGCTCACGTCAACGAGATCGTCAGCATGACGTTGATGCCGAAGGCCAACTCCTGGTACATGAGCGCCAACATCGCGGGCAAACCGCGCGCTTTTTTGCCGTATCTCGGGCCGGAAGGCGTTGGTGGTTACCGCAAGAAGTGCGACGAAATCGCCGCCAAGGGCTACGAGGGATTCACCCTGGCCTGACGAGGCGGAGAAAATTCTTTCCGGGCGGGGTAAACGGCGACGCCTTTTGCCCCGCCCGATTTGCGTTAAATCGGGGAGGCATAATGATCGAGAGCAGTTACTACTCACAGGACGTGCATGGCCCGTACGAGCTGTACGACATTGGCAACCTCGACCTGGAGGACGGCGATACGATCCGTGGCTGCAAACTTGCCTACGCGACATTCGGGACGCTCAGTGCCGCAAGGGATAATGCCATCCTGATGCCCACTTGGTATTCCGGTACCAACAAGATTCTTGAGCAGGTGTTCATTGGCAAAGGCCGCGCGCTCGATCCAGAGAAATACTTCATTCTCATTATCAATCAGATCGGTAGTGGCCTTTCCTCTTCGCCGCACAACACGCCCCCGCCCGCCGGAATGGCAAATTTTCCCCATGTGCGGATCGGCGACGACGTGCGCGCACAACACAAGCTGGTCACAGAAAAGTTCGGCCTGAACAGTCTGGCACTCGTGGTCGGCGGGTCCATGGGCGCGCAGCAGACCTACGAGTGGGCGGTGCGCTATCCGGACATGGTGAAGCGCGCCGCACCGATCGCCGGAACGGCAAAGAACACCGTCCACGATTTCCTGTTTACCGAAACGCTGGTCGACGCCATCACCTCCGATCCTGGTTTCAAGAAGGGCTTCTATGCGTCGTCGGCGGAGGTAAGCGAGGGACTGCTGCGTCACGCCAAGATGTGGGCAGTGATGGGCTGGAGCACGAAGTTCTTCCGGGAAAACCGCTACAAGGCGCTCGGCTTTTCCTCCCTCGATGATTTCATCATCAATTTCATGTACGCCTATTTCAGCGTTATGGATCCCAACGATCTCCTGTGCATGGCGTGGAAATGGCAACGCGGCGACGTCAGCCGCCACACCAGCGGCGATCTGCGGGCTGCACTCGGGCGCATCAAAGCCAAGACCTTCGTGATGCCGATGTCGTCCGACATGTTCTTTCCGCCGGCCGACTGCCAGGCCGAATGGCGGCTCATTCCGTATGCCGAGTTCCGGCCGATCCAGACCATCGACGGACACCTCGCGCTGTTTGGCGCCGATCCGGGCGCAATCGGTGAGCTCGACAAGAACCTAACCGAGCTACTCGCGGCAAAGGTATAGACCTCATGGAGCGCCGGGCCGGTGCGCGGTGCTCCCATTCCGCGGTCACGCAAACTTTAGCCAAGGTCCGGGCCCGAAATCAGGCACGACAAGTCGCGCACTGATCGATTTGATTCGTCACAGGTTGGTGGGCATGACCGTGGACGCGATCGACAACCGGCGCCGGCTGGTGCAGCCTTTCGCCCGGAGAAAGAAATTGCGTTATCTCGTTTTGCGGGCGCAAGAGCAGGAGCCTCAGCTCAACGCCGCGTTTTCCGCGGGGGAGCCTACGGCCTGCCGCGGCTTGCTCTTCCGTCGGCTGGAACACGCGCTTCAGGTAAGTGATTTCGATCCGCCGGTTGCTAGCGCGGCGCGAGCTTCCGCAAAGGGGGGCGGGCACGATGACGACGCCATTGCAAACACATGAGCGAACATGATCGACGCTTAGGAGGGACGACCATGACTGACTTCGTGCATCCGGAGCACCTCGTCACGACCAGCTGGCTCGCGGAGCATCTGCACGAGCCTGACCTTCTGGTGTTCGACTGTACGACGCATTTGCTGCCTGATCCGAAGAACACCTATCAGGTGCTTCCTGGGCACGAGGATTTCGAAAAGGGCCACATCCCAGGGGCGCAGTTTATCGATATGTTGCGCGATGTTTCTGACGTTGCGCACCAATTTCGCTTCATGCGTCAGTCGCCGGAGGACTTCGCCGCCGCAATGCGTCGTTTCGGAATGCGCGACGGGAACCGCGTAGTGAGCTACAGCACCGCCAATCCGTGGTGGGCGACACGGCTTTGGTGGCTGTTGCGTGTGTTCGGCTTCGACAACGCGGCCGTCCTGGACGGTGGCTGGCAGAAGTGGACGCGCGAGGGGCGCGCGGTGGAAACTGGTCCGGCCCGCCGCCGCCCAGAGGGCACCTTTACCGTGCGCGAAACACGTAATCTGATGGTCGACAAGCAGCAGGTCCTGGCAGCCGTTGGCGACGGCGAGGTGTGCATGTTGAACGCATTGCTGCCACAACAGCATGCCGGCAGCGGCGGCAACACCTACGGGCGTCCTGGTCGGATCGCTGGAAGCGTCAACCTGCCGGCGGCGCATCTGCTGAACCCCGACACCAACGAGTTCCTGGCGCCGGACGAACTACGCCGCCGATTTGCCGATGTGGGTGCGATAGATCGGCCGGTGATCACCTATTGTGGCGGCGGTATCGCCGCCAGTGCCGACGCGCTTGCACTGGTGATGCTGGGCCACGAGAATGTCAAACTGTACGACGCGTCGCTATCGGAATGGGCGACCGATCCTGACCTGCCGATGGAGACCGGCTAGAACGCGTTCAGCCTGAGTGGCGAGGGCGAAGCGGGGTAAGCGGCGTGCACCACCTCTGTCGTGTTGTCAGGTGAACGCTGATTGTGAGACTCCGGTTAAGCTGGCCGTCGTCGCCTCGATGCTCGCGCCGTCTACCACATGCTGACCGACGGCACCCAACACGAGGACCTCGGTGCCAACCACTTCCACCACCACTCCATCGAGATCAGAGCCAAGCGCGTGGCCGCCCAGATCGTCAGGCTCGGCTTTCATGTCTAACTTCGCACCCGCACGGAGGCAGCATGACGCCAACACGTCCTCAGCACACACCATTCGGTTCGATGGTTTCTGACTAGCGGACCGAGTAACTTCCTGGAATCATTGCGAACTGCCAAAACGAATTGGTTGTGCAGCAACAGCGGCTTTCTGGTGTTGCGCCAATCGAACCAGAGACCCAGCAACAGCCTCACCGTCGCAGACACACCAGCATGACGAAGCCGAGCCGACTGCTGCTGGGACACTTGGTCGGGATGAGCGCCGGCTCTCGTCGTTCACCGCATGTTGCTTCGCCACCTGGGCGACTCCAGGTCTGGAATCGGTAGCAAATCACCTTGCGGCCAGCTATTTGAGCTACGGAATGCGCCCGGAGGGAGACATGCGTGCTATTCCGCTGGGGGCGAAGGGACGTTTCACGTTCATCGTTCAGCCGCGGCACCTGGCCAACCAGTTTAAGGATGCGATGCTGCCGCCGGTGCTCGCAACGCCGATGATGATTATGGCAATGGAGAATGCCGCGCTGAACGCCATTCGTGATTATCTGGAGCCTGGCGAGACCGCCGTGGGGACGGCGGTCGACATCCGTCACGTCGCGGCGACGCCGGCCACACAGCGCGTGACGTCAGATGCGGAAGTCACCCGCGTCGAGGGGCGGCGGATCGTATTTTCGGTAAGCGCGCACGACGGGATCGAGGAAATCGGCAAGGGTATCCATGAGCGGATGGTAATAGATGTCCATCGCCTGGCCCAGCGCCTCGCCGCCAAGACTGAGGACGCACACTGACCGTGTTCGCGGCCACCCGTGCCGCGGACAGCTCAGTACGTTCGCTGTCCGGTTCCGACCGACGCGCTCGGAGCCACGCCACTGGCGACCGAAACCGAAGCATCGGCCCACCAATAGCGAGGATTTCGTCTGATGACTGACGAATCACGAGCGGGCAGGGCGGTTGGTTCAAGGGGTATCACGCTGACCCTCACTGCGGCCAGTCGCGCACGCAACGCGCGCCACATATCCATTCAACACGCAAGATTACAACGATGTCGGACAAGGCAGCGACGGCGACGTCAACGCTTAAGCGCTCGACGAGTAAGCACGAATGGCATTCGAGCGATTACGTCGATTGGTGGATTGCCCGCGACCAGAACCGAGATGCGGACCGCCTTCTACAGCTGCAGGCGATGCTGAGCCATGCTGGTAGCGCGCGCGACGTTGAGTCCTGGGTGATCGATATAGGTGGCGGGTATGCGTGACGACGGAGGAGATATTGGCTGTGTTTCCATACGATATCGTAACTATACAGAATCATTCGGAACCGATGCTCGCCCCGTCCCTCCGCCAGCTGAGTCAGGTCGATATCGCCGCCAAATTTCACCTCGAGCAACACCGGCGCCTCACGTGAATTCGCCACATCGCAGGATTGAGTTCGCACGCCTGGGAGGACCGTTGCGGCCTGGCATACCAGTTCCAGCGTGCGAGACCAGTCAGGGATCTGAAATCCTGGCAGCGACCGATCTGTGTCGGGATGCAGTTTATCGAGCGCCAACTCGAAGCCATTTCCGCGGACCGCTCTCTTAAGTCTACCGGTAATGATCGCGATGGCGGCGAGCATGTTGTCTTTGGGCCAGACACAGCATCGAGCGCCGCGCCGTGCCCGAGGCACCGTACTCGATGTCGCCGTCATGCGGATCCAGGACCGTTGTCATGATCCTCTCCAGCTCACTTCCCCGGTGCGACCGGCGCGCCGCAGATCTGCGCCACCCACCGGCTGGACGGATGTTGCTCGCATAGCGTCAGCGCCGCGATCATGATCGGGATACCAATGAACGCGCCCGCGATCCCCCACAGGAAGGTCCAGAAGAATACCGAAAACAACACGATGAACGGAGACATCGACAGAACACGGCCAGCGACCATCGGCTCCAGGTAGCTGCCCACCATAAACTGCACGAGTTGCAGGCCAACGAACAACAGGATCGCATCCTGCCACACCGCGAACTGCGCGCACGCGAACAACGCGGGCAGGATCGTCGCGATCAGTGAGCCGATGAAGGGGATGTAGTTGAGCGTGAACGCGATCACGCCCCATTCACGCGCGAGCGGCAGGCCGCAGAGCTGAATGATCGCCCATACCAGTAGGCCGGTGACCAGGCTCATCAGCGTGCGGACCAGCATGTAGCGCCGCAGCTTCGTCGCGGTGCTCGCAAAGCCGGCCAGGAATATGCTGACCGCTTCGTTGTCCGTCATGCTGCGCAAGCGGCGCGTGACGATGTCAACTTCCAGCAGCCCGAGAAGCACGTAGATCAGGACGACGATCGTGAAGCTGAGCAGGTTGTTCAAACCCCTGGTAATCTGCTGGAACGCGCCGAGCGCCCAACCGACGTTGAAATGTTCGGTCCACAAGCTGGCGATGACTATGCCGTGCCCTTTGAGCCAATCGCTGAGTTGCGCATAGAGCTGCTGAAACCGCCCGGTATCCATGATGAGGTAGCGGCCGGCGCCGCTGAACCCCCAGCTTGCCAGCCACGCAAAGATACCAAGCACCACGATCGTCACGGCGATGCAAAGCGCTAATGCCAGCAGTTTCGGCAACCATGCCTGCAGAGCGCGCTGCAGGGGCCAGACGATTGCGATGATGAACAAGGCGAAGGTCAGCGGGGCGAAGACTGACTGGGCGATCGACAGGGCTGCAACCAGCAGGATCATCGTGCCCAGCCCGACCATCGCCCGCAGTGCACGATCCTGCGTCCGCCGTGGCCGCACCGCGATGTCGCGTGGCGCGCCGACGCCTTCCTCCATCGCTACCATCACTGGGCTGCCGCTCCTAATTGTTCTGCGCATGCGTTACTCGGGAATGCCCCATCGCAGGGTCTTGGGCAACCACGCTGTACCCCCTCATGGGTCACGGCGATCCTACTGTCAGGCGGCAACCGTGGACTGGGCCGCGGCGCTAAATCATGGGACAGCGCACCCAGCGCGACGGTTCCCCCCGCAACGGGCTAGCGCGGCCGTGCGTTGCCCCATCACTCCGACGCCGGGGACCGCAGGCTCCTCCCAGTACCTGTTGATCCTTGGTCTCGATGCGAGTGACCCTCCCTAGGGTCGGTGGGAATTATCCCACGTCAGCACGACCACCGAGGGGTCCGCCCCAGCTTGTCGCCCTTGCGCCTTTTCCCTTGCCATCGACAAACTGATTTCCGCAGTTCCGCATAGAAGCCTGTACCCAACCCATGCCCCCTACACGCCGTCCGCCCGTGGCCCAACTGATGCGTACCGACCTGATGATCGAGGCGGCGGCCGGCGGAGTTGGCGTTGTCGTGTTGCCGTGTTTCCTCGGCGACGTGGCGCCCGGCCTCGTGCAGCTGTCAGCCGGCCGTATGAACTGAGAACATAGAGGCCCTCTGCGAGCATGTTCCGATGCGGGCTTGGTCGTGAGGGTCGCGGGTGGAGAAACGGAAAGCACCCGTCAGTTGTGCACTGGAATTATGCAACTGATGTTGCCTTTCTTTTCAAGGCCATAGGTCCGTTGCAAAGTTATGGCACTCTCGACCGCTGGAGATGCCAGTTAAGTGGATCCTCGAGAACTGGGAGGCCTCTTGAGCCGCCTTTGCGTTCTGGTGTGTGAAGTGGGTCGATCCAATCGGGATGTGGGCAGATTACGGTCGCCATTGTGCACCGTCCCGCATGACTCTGCGCGGCGGAGCGGGTTATCGCACGTTCGCCGATCGTCTATGATTGAAAAAGATGAGCCTGCTGGGGTACCCGATGAGCTTCACGATTCTGCTTATGTCCGCGGACGCCGATCCTTCTTGGCCCGAGAAGATCAGGCAGGCCGTTCCGGGGGCGGTCGCCAAGCTCTGCAGCGATCCCAAAGATGCAGCCGCCGAGATCGAAGCCGCCGATGCCGTGTTTGGAACCGTCCCGCCGGAGCTTTTCACGCGCGCAAAGAGGCTGCGCTGGATTTGCGCCGCCCGCGGCGGCCTGGGTGGCGCCTACTTCTATGAAGCGCTGACCACCAGTGATGTTGTCGTGACCGGCATGCAGGGCAGCTACAACGACCACCTCTCGACCCACGCGGTGGCGTTTCTGCTCGCCTTTGCTCGCCGCTTCGATCACTACCTGCCCCAGAAGCGATGGCAGCGCGGTCCGGGGATGATTGACCTGCCGACAAAGACAGTACTGATCGTCGGGGTCGGCGGCGCCGGCAGCGAGGCCAGCAAGCAATGTTCCGTCTTCGGCATGCGGGTGCTCGGCATTGATCCCCGGGTGGCAGACCGACCGGCGGGCATGGACCGCTTGGCTACACCCGATCGGCTCGAGGAATTTCTCAGCGAAGCCGATTTCGTCATCGTGACGACGCCGGAGACACCAGACACCCTGGGTTTGTTCAATGGGACGCTGTTCGCGCGGATGAAGCGTGGCGCATACTTTATCAACATCGCCCGCGGTAAGTGTGTGGTCACGGAGGACCTGATCGCCGCGCTGCAGTCCGGCCACCTCGCGGGCGCGGGCCTCGATGTCGTCGACCCTGAGCCCTTACCCGCCGACAGCCTACTCTGGGATATGCCGAACGTGCTGATCACGCCGCACGTCGCGATCCTTGGCACTCCCTATCGCCAGAAATGGGAAGCGACCCTCCTCGAAAACTGCCGCCGCTTCGCCGCAGGCCAGCCGCTGATCAACGTCATTGATAAGCGGGCATGGTTTTGACCGCGCGGGGCCATCAATATCCTCAGAGCAAGGTGTATGAACGCCAACCGGAACCGCCTCGCAGCGGCAGCTAGGTCTTCCCCAATGCCTAATGAGCCTCCCGAGATGGTGGTGATGTGCCAGCGTGGCGATCGCGGGGACGTCCGCAGAAATCTCGGCGGCTACTCCCGCCTCGGTCGGCAGCGTCTGGAACCAAGCCTGGGCCGGCTCGCTCGCTGCGCGGCCGTGCCAGGCGATCGAGACCGTGGCCGAGAAATCGACCGGCAGCGGCAGCGTCGTGAACTCTGCGTGGGCGGCGATTAGCGTCGCGGCTCGGCACGGTGGCGATGAGGTAGATGGGGAGAGCGCGGCAGCGACCGCAGGGAACGTCGGGAAGACGAGCGCGACGCGGCGCTTCAACCCGAAATCGACGAGGATGCGGTCGAGCGCGCCGCTCGCATCGCCGCGCGGCCTGACGCGGAGATGGTCCGCCGCCGCGTCGGCTTCGAGGGTGAGCGACGCTGCTCCGGTGGCACGGCGGGCGATTCTGTGCCCCTAGTGCGCGACCACGACAAATGGGTAGGGGAACAGATGCCGGGTCTCGATCGTCGGCGGCGGCGCCCGCAGATGCGCGACCGCGACGTCGATCCGCCCGCGCTCCAACTGCTCGGCCTCATCGGTGCCATGCAGCGACCAGAGGTACAGCGCCGCCGTCGGCGCGGCCGCCGAGAACGCAGCGGCGAGTGGGCCGACCAGCGCAACCTCGGCGTACTCGCCCATCCCGGCGGTGAAGGCGACGGCGCTGGCCACTGCGTCGAACCCTGCGCCGAGGTTGAAGACCGCTTCGATCTGCTCGATCGCCGACGCTATCCGCGGCGCGATCTGAGAGCATCGGGATCCCCGGGGTGCCCCGGAGTGGCCGGGCCGGGACGCGGTAATCTGGCCGGATGCGACGACGGCAAGCCCACCGAGCTGGTGCAGAACGCTTGTCTTTCCTGCTAGCAGGCCGTCAAGTCTCACGACTTTGTTTTCAACCGGCACGCGCCCTGGCGGTTGAGTCCAGAGGGTCCTTGCGAAATCACGACATACGCGTGCTTCCGGTGGCTGGTGCTGCGTGAGTATAGCTGCGGCTATCGAGGACGTGGC
>JASHQG010000083.1 GCA_030037665.1 Acetobacteraceae bacterium | reverse complement strand
AACGGCGCGTCTCGCTACCGGGCGCTTGGGACAGATCCGCATCCTTGATGCGACACCGATCATCACGCCGCGGACAGTGCGGTGGTGGAATTGGCAACGAAATGTGGCCTGCAGTGGATTTAGCAACACAACGACACCATTTTGTGGCTGAAAGAACCGGTCGTGGCGTGGCAAAGCAATGTTAGGCGCCGTATGCTCCAGCCGGCGAAGCAAGGGATGACGTCGATGCGTCGCATGACAACGTGTGCTGCTCTGGTGTCGGCGCTGACGCTCGGTGCCTGTGCGGTCGCGCCGCCGCAGGGACCGACCGTGCTCGCCGTGCCCGGACCGGGCAGGAGCGCGGCCGCCTTCCAGCAAGATGACTACCTCTGCCGGCAATATGCCTTCGGCCAGATTGGTGGTGTATCGGCGGCGCAGGCGGGAACCAACGCGGCCGTCGGCAGCGCAGTGCTCGGCACGGCTTTGGGTGCTGGGGTGGGTGCTGCGTTGGGATCCGTGGGCGGGGCGGTGGGTGCTGGCGCAGCCATCGGCGGCGCCACCGGCCTGCTGGCCGGTACGGCGATCGGCGCCGGGAATGCCCAGGCCTCGGCCGCGGGAATGCAGCAGCGCTACGACATGGCCTACGCGCAATGCATGATCGCCCGCGGCAACCAGGTGCAGACGCCGCCGCCGGTCTATGCCAGCGGCTGGGGCTCTCCCGGGTGGCCCTATTATTACGGCTATGGTCCTGGTTGGTACGGCTATGGGCCAGCTTGGTACGGCCCGACCGTGGCGATTGGGGTCGGCGGCGGCTGGGGTTGGGGCCGCGGCTGGGGTTGGGGCCGCGGCTGGGGCCGCGGCTGGTATGGAGGCCGCGGCTGGTACGGAGGCCGCCGCTGGTAAGGAGCCCGCGGAGTCGGTGGCAGGGGAGGCGGGCGCGGGCCGCGCTGAAAGGCAGTGATTTCCCGCTTCCGTGAGGCCGTTGGCGTTGTCGCACGCGGTCGGGCATGCCATATCCGACCCCAACAGTCGGTTTTGCCGCCTCCCCGGCACGAGGCAGGAGTAACAATGCGGGTTGTCCTGGCCCAGCCACGCGGCTTCTGTGCCGGTGTGGAGCGGGCGATCGAAATCGTCGAGCGGGCGCTCAAGAAGTATGGTCCCCCGATCTATGTCCGCCACGAGATCGTCCACAACCGCCACGTGGTTGAGGATCTGCGCACGCGCGGCGCGATCTTCGTCGACGAGCTCGACGAGATCCCGCCCGGTGCGCGCACCGTGTTCTCGGCTCACGGCGTGGCGAAGCGTGTGGAGGCACTGGCCCGCGAGCGCGACCTGCCGGTGATCGACGCGACGTGCCCGCTGGTCGCGAAGGTGCACAACGAAGGTCGCCGCTATGCCGCGCAGGGTCGTGAGATCGTGCTGGTCGGCCATGCTGGGCATGCCGAAGTCGAAGGCACGATCGGCCAGGTTCCCGCCAAGGTGCATCTCGTGCAGACGGTGGAGGACGTGGCGACGCTGCGAGTGAGCGACCCGGACAAACTGGCCTACATCACCCAGACGACGCTGTCGGTGGACGACACGCGTGGTATCATCACCGCGCTGCAGGTCCGCTTTCCTAGCATCGTCGGCCCTGACGTGCGAGATATCTGTTACGCCACGCAGAACCGGCAGCAGGCGGTGCGCGAGCTGGCGCGCATGGTGGATGTGATCCTGGTCGTCGGCTCGCGCAATTCCTCCAATTCCAACCGACTGCGCGAGATCGGGGAGGAGCTCGGCAAGCCCACTTACCTGATCGATGACGCCGCATCGCTGCAGCCCGAATGGTTCGAGCGCGTGGCAACGGTCGGCCTGACCGCCGGCGCCTCCGCACCCGAGATGCTGGTGCGCGGCGTGCTGAACGGCCTCGGCCGGTTTGGCGAGGTCGAGGTCACCACGCTGAACGGCGTCAACGAGAATGTCCGTTTCCGCTTTCCGGCCGAACTGGCCGACGCCTGAGGAGTTTGCGTCGAATGGCCGTGCCGTTGAACCAAGCGCTGCGTGTCGGCGCCTATGTGCTGAAGCAGCACCTGATCGGGCGCAAGCGCTACCCACTTGTGCTGATGCTGGAGCCCCTGTTCCGCTGCAACCTGGCCTGCGCCGGTTGCGGCAAGATCGACTATCCGGCGGAGATTTTGAATCAGCGTCTATCGGTGGCGCAGTGCATGGAAGCGATCGATGAGTGCGGCGCACCGGTGGTGGTGGTCGCCGGCGGCGAGCCGCTGCTGCACAGGGAGATCGATCAGATCGTCGAAGGTGCCATCGCGCGCAAGAAGTTCGTCATCGTCTGCACCAATGCGCTGTTGCTTGAAAAGAAGATGCACCTGTTCAGGCCGAGCAAGTGGTTCTCGTGGTCAGTGCATCTCGACGGTTCACGTGCGGAGCACGACGCGTCGGTCTGCCAGGACGGCGTTTACGACCGCGCCGTGGCGGCGATCCGCGCGGCGAAGTACCGCGGCTTCCGCACCATCATCAACTGCACGTTGTTCGACAACGCAAATCCCGAGCGTGTCGCGTCGTTCTTCGACGACGTCATGGCGATGGGGGTGGACGGGATTTCGGTGTCACCCGGCTACGCCTACGAGCGCGCGCCGGACCAGCAGCATTTTCTCAACCGCCGCCGGACGAAGGAATTGTTCCGTGGCATCTTTGCCCGCCAGGGTCGGAAGAAATGGTCGTTCAACCAGTCATCCATGTTCCTCGACTTCCTGGCCGGGAACCAAAGCTTCCACTGTACGCCGTGGGGCAACCCGACGCGCACCTATTTCGGCTGGCAGCGTCCCTGCTATCTGCTTGGCGAGGGTTATGCGCAGACATTCCGTGAGCTGATGGAAGAGACGGACTGGGATCGCTACGGTACCGGCAATTACGAGAAATGCGCCGACTGCATGGTGCATTCCGGTTACGAGGCGACCGCAGTGACCGAGACCGTCCGCCGGCCCTGGCGCGCCGCAGCGCAGGTCATGCGCGGCATTCGCACCGAGGGCCGGATGGCGCCGGACGTTCCGCTCGAGAACCAGCGCCCCGCCGAGTATGTGTTCTCGCGCCATGTCCAGACCGCGCTGGCGCGGATTCATGCGCACAAGGATAACGTCGCGGACGTCGCCGACTGAACGTGGACCGCTTCCCGAGCGAGCGCGCGGGCTTCTTCAGCTCTCCAGCTCGGTATCCCAGTAGAGATAGTCCCGCCAGCTCTCATGCAGGAAGTTCGGCGGAAAACTGCGGCCCTGATCCTGCAGTTCCCAAGTCGTCGGCTGACGCGGGTGGCCGCGCGGAAACATGGCACATTCCCGGGGCAGCCGCGATCCTTTGTGCAGGTTGCAGTCGGCGCAGGCGGTGACAACGTTCTCCCAGGTTGTGCGACCGCCACGGCTACGAGGCACCACGTGGTCAAACGTCAGGTCGTGTGCCGGGAACCGATCGCCGCAATATTGGCACGTGAAGCCGTCACGCAGGAACACATTGAACCGGGTGAAGGCCGGGCGGCGCGACGTGGGGATGTAGTCCTTCAGCGCAATCACGCTCGGCAGCCGCATGCTGACGCTGGGCGAACGGACCTGCGTCTCGTACTCGCTCAGTACCGAGACACGATCGAGGAACACCGCCTTCACTGCGTCCTGCCAGGACCACAACGAAAGAGGGAAATAGGACAGGGGCCGGAAATCCGCGTTCAGCACCAGCGCCGGAAAGGTTTGGCCACCGTCAGGCAAAGACTGCTCCCTTGCGTCCGGTGCGCAATCTCTGGTGGCGTTCGCATCGTCCGCCTGCCAGATATTGTGCGCCGCCGAGAACTCGTCGGCGTTATCGCAGACCGCACCGGGTGTCGCAAGCTGTCCGGCGCGCTGACGGTCCGTCAGAGCATGGATTCATGCCGCTGTCATTGTCCGAAAAATACCGGTTGCAACGCCATGACACCCATCGAACGGCCGGTGTCACCGGCGCCCCCGTCCTGCCTCTGCGATCTCGCGTGGCTACCCGCGCGACAGGCGTGCCGGCTGCAAAGCCGATCCAGCGTCACGAGCCACCGCCTCGGCCGACCGTGGGCACCTGCATCCGGGTGGCTGTTGAACAGGAGCATCATGCGTCTGTGCAGGTTGCACACACGATCTGCGTCCCGCGGCTGCGGACTGATCAGTGGCCTGCCAGCCAGGCGTTGAATCGCTGTTGCAGCTTGGCCAGGTTGGCGTGCCAGAACGCGGTATCGAGCGGCACCGCGGCTTTCAGGTTGGCCGGATTGGTCGGCGACGCGGCCAGTTGGTCGTGCGCCAGGCGGTCATCGGCGGCGTACGCCAGGCCCGCGTCGCCGGTGATCTCGAACAGTCGCCCCTGGAGTGCCGGCGTTCCGATGTAATACAGGAACTGCTCTGCCTGCGCGGTATTCGGGCTGTCTTTCAGGATCGCCCAACTGTGCACTTCGTAGAGGCTCGCATTCCACTGGATGCCGAAATTGCGGTGTTGGGTCCAGTTGGCGGTGGCGATCCAGCCGGACGGCGCCGTCGTCATCAACACTGCGCCGGAGCCGAGAATATGGGCGGCCTCGGCGCCGTTCTGCCACCACACAACATACGGCTTGAGTTGGTCCAGCTTGCGAAATGCCCGGTCGACGCCGTCGCTGGTGGCAAGGATCTTGTAAACGTCCGCCGGTGCCACGCCGTCAGCCATCAGCGCAAATTCCAGATTGCCGCGCACACCGCGGCGCAAGCCGCGCTTGCCGGGATATTTGGCGACATCCCAGAAATCCGCCCAGCTCGGCGCTGTCTGGAACTTGTCGCGGTCCCAGGCCAGCACGAGGTTGCTCATCGTCGCGCCAACGCCGCAGTCGCTGACGCCCTGGGGTAGATAGTGCGCCTTGCCGCCGATCGCCGACCAGTCGAGCCTCTGAAAGGTGCCATCAGCGCAGCCGGAAGCGAGCTCGTCGGCGTTCACCTCGACGACGTCCCAGGTGTTGTCCGGCGCTTTGATCTGCGCGTTGAGTGCGTCGACGCCGCCTTTCCAGCTCTTCAGTGTCGTTCTGATCCCGGTCGCGACGCTGAACGGCTGCAAATAGATCTGTCTCGCCGCGGGCGGCATCGTTTCACCGCGTGCAACAACCGTCAGGTCGCGCGCATTCGCGACGGACGACGCGGCGAGGAGCGCCGCGGCGGCGAAAAGCTGGCGTCGAAGCATAACTTGTCGATCCGGACTTCCTGGTGGGCGCCGGACGCTACAATCCGCGGCTCGAATGGGCAACGCAGGAGGGCGATGCTGGGGCCGTGGTTCGTGCGCCGCTTCGCAGGGACAGGGTTAACGACTGTTAACCATAAGGTCGTCTTGCTTTTGCAACTATGGTCGACCACGCAGCCGTTCGTGTCTCCTCCATGGGCCTCGCGCGGCTCTGGAGGGCTATTCATACCCGCGCGCTGGCGGTGATCAGCCGCGGTGTGGCCGGTCGTTCGTTGGCGAATCTTGCCGACCTATCAGTCCCGGAGCGCAAGGTTTGGAAATTGGTAGGCCGGTGACAGTCTGCGGAGCGGAAGGCTCTGGCGCTCGACCCGCGTTGAACGAGAATCCGGCCGCGATGAAGCGGAACTCAAGCATCAGGTGTTCGCTCATGTTTGGGAGAACGATCGGGCGAGAGGACGTGTTGTAAAGGCGGTTGCCGCTGTTCCGCGGCCTCCTTGCGCGCCGGGGGGAACTTTATTCAACCACCCAGAATCGTGCCCACAGCGATACCAGCATCGGCAGCGGCGACCTTACGGCCGCCGTCGATGCGCACGCGGCGTGCCTCGATGAAACCGCCCTGGCCGTGAACCACCAGGCCGTCGTCACCAAGCGCGACCACTTCGCCGATCTTCTTGCCTCTCACCTCGGCGAACGTGCGGGCGATACGCTTGCGCGCGTCGAAGAGGAAGAGCTTGTGCTCGCCCATCGACGTCCAGGCACCGGGCGCGGGGTCGCAACCGCGAATCAAATTGTACGTGATATCGACATGTGTCGCCCAGGTGACGCGCGATTCCGCGTCGCGGATGATGCCTTCATAGCCGGCGTTTGGTTCGTACTGCGCGAGCGCCGGTGCTTTGCCCGCGACGACTTGTTCCGCAACCGCCACCAGCGCAGCCACCCCCATCGGGAAGATCTTGCCGAAATAGAGCGAGCCGAGCGTGTCTTCTGGCTCGATCCGCACCGCACGCGTCAGGATCACCGGGCCTTCGTCCAGCCCGTCGGTCGGGCGGAAGATCGACAAGCCGGTCTCGGTGCGTCCGCAGATGATGGCCCAGCTCATCGACGATGCGCCGCGGTGCAGCGGGAGCAGGCTCGGGTGGAACTGTATGGTGCCGAATTTCGGGATGCTGACAAAGTCGTGCGGCGCGAATTGCGTGACATAGGCCATCACGCCGATGTCGGCGTTGGCCGCGCGCATCGCTTCCAACGCCGCCGGGTCGGTCAGCTTGGGAAGCTGCTGCACGTTCAAACCGCGCTCCTGGGCGGCGACGCGCAGCGGATCCGGACGGCCCTTCTCCGGCGCACAGAATACCGCCGTGACCTCGTCGCCCCGCGCGAGGAATGCCTCCATGGTGGCCTTGCCGAAATCCTGCTGGCCTATGATGGCGATGCGCATGTTTTGGCCTCCGTTGTCTCGCGCCGGATCATTGGATGGCGAGCCTCTGATGTCGAGAGGTGAGGGAGACGAGGTGGTCTCCCGCGGGTCCGATGCGGACTTGTGAGGCGGATTCAACAGGCGGGGCCAGCCGCGAAGTTCCGCCTGCGGATTCGCCGCCGGCTGACGCAACGCCGCTCCCCAGCCGGCGGCACAACATTCAACGCGACGACCTCAGAGCCGCCCGCAAACCTGCGTAGCGACGTCCGCGCAAGGCGGGACCGCTCGCCGGTCTCTGTGGACCTCTGAGGCAAACCAGAGACCACGCCGGCAGCGAGCGCCCGCGACCGGCGGCACGAAAGCTGCTTCCGCCAAGGAACCCACGCCCCGCGAGGAGCCCACTCCCATGAACCGTCGAATGTTAGCCGCGGAAGCGATCTCCATTTCGGCCACCCCGAACGCGCGCTCGGTTCAGCTCGGGCTCGGCCTCGTCGCCATGATGAGCATCTCAAGCCCACAATATGTCTGGACCCTTTTCGTCAAACCGTTCCAGACCACCACCGGCGCCACGCTGGCCGCCATTCAGGTGACGTTCTCGTTGTTGGTCGTCCTGCAGACCTGGCTCTCGCCAATCCAGGGTTGGCTGGTCGAGCGGTTCGGTGCGCGGTTTCTGATCACGCTTGGCTGCATTTTGAGCGGTCTGGGGTGGGTCCTCTCGGCGCAGGTCACGACCGTGTCTGGTCTTTATCTCACCTACGGCTTGCTCTGCGGCGTCGGCACCGGCATCGTCTACGTCGGCATCATCGGCCTGATGCTGAAATGGTTTCCCGACCGCCGCGGCTTTGCCACCGGCGTGGTCGCAGCCGGGTACGGCATTGGTGCCATCGCGACCACGTTCCCAATCGCGACGATGATTGGCGCCTCGGGTTACCGTACGACGCTGGTCACGTTCGGCATCATCCTGGGCGGCATCGGCGGGCTCGCTGGTATTCTGATGCGCCGGCCACCTGAGCGCAGCGAGCCGATGACCATTCGGTCACAGGTGCCGGATGTGTCGCCGGGGCGAATGCTGACGACGCCGGTATTCT
>JASHQG010000082.1 GCA_030037665.1 Acetobacteraceae bacterium | reverse complement strand
CCTATCGGATGCACTGTCGTAAGGCATGCTGAGGGACATGATCGATACCAATGTTGTGGCCATGGCCTTTCGCAGCCGGTGGTGGTGCGCCGACATAAGAAGGATGGCGAGCGCCACGATGTGCCAATCAGCGATTCTTGGCGCCCGAGGGAACTTTCGCCGCACGCCGCCGCATCATTTGCGCCAGTTCCTGCCAGTCGCTGGCGCCAAACACGACGGCAGCCGCACCATATGTCCCCAGTCCAATCATGATTAATGCCGCCAATGCCCCAAGCCGAGCCAGGCCGCGGAGTGATGTGACGAACATCGCGTGTTCCGCACCCCACAGCACGAGGCCCATCGCCGCGGCCGCCGCCGCCACACGCAGAGTCCGCTGCCGCAGTCGCAGATCCGGCCGCCATTGTCCGCGCCGGGCCAGCACCGCTGCCATCCAGCCGACATTGAACATCGCTGCAAGGCTGGTGGCCAAAGCGGGACCCACTTGTTGCAGCGGCACCATGAAGGCAATGTTGAGGGCCAGGTTCAGTACCACGGCACCGAGGCCGATCTTCACCGGCGTCGCCATGTCGCCGCGGGCGAAGAAACCCGGCGCCAACACCTTGGCCAACACGAATGCCGGCAATCCGACCGCGTAGGCGATCAAAGCGTGTGACGACAGCATCGCGCTGGTGGGTCCGAAGGCGCCGCGGCCAAACAAGCTCCACATCACCGGATAGGCGATCACCGCCAGCGCGACCGCGGACGGCAGAGTCAAAAACAGCGCGTATTCAATCGCACGATTGAGCGTGCCGAGCGCGGCTTCGGCCTGGCCAGCGCGCACCTGGCGCGACAGTAGCGGTAGCAGCGCCGTGCCGACGGCGGTGCCGAGGACTCCCAGCGGCAATTGCTGCACTCGATCGGCATAATACAGCAGCGACACGGTACCGGACGGCAGCAGGCTGGCAATGATGACGTCGACCGTCAGGTTGAGTTGCGTCACGCCGGCGCCGACCAGCCCGGGCAGCATACGACGCAACAACGCACGGACCTGCTGCGTCAGGCGCGGACGCAGCAAGCGCAGTCCCATGCCGGCGCGGCGCACCGCGAACAGCAGCGTGGCGAGTTGGACAATACCCGAGGCCGTCACGCCCAGTGCCAGCGCGTGACCCGGGGTTGGAACATGCGGTGTCAACCACAACAGAAAGGCGATGCTGATGATGTTGAACAACATGTAGGACGATGCGGCGGCGGTGAAGCGATCGAGGCCGTTCAGCACGCCGGATACCAACGCCGCCAGGCAGATCAACAGGAGATAGGGGAAAGTGATGCGTGACAACGTGACGGAGAGTGCGAATTTCGTCGGAATTGCGCCGAAGCCCGGCGCCAGGACCGTCATCATCTGCGGCATGAAGATCTCGCCGACGATGGTCAGGATGCCCAGCCAGAACGCCATGACGGCGAAGGTTTCTTCCGCGAACCGGCGCGCCGCAGCCCGGCCTTCGGCGGCCAGCATGCCCGAGAAGGCCGGGACGAAGGCAGCATTGAATGCGCCCTCGCCGAACAAGCGGCGGAACAGGTTGGGGAGTTTGAGGGCAACGATGAAAGCGTCGGCGACTGGACCGGCACCAAGGATAGCCGCGATCAGGATGTCGCGGACAAAGCCAAGGATGCGGCTGGCCAGCGTCCAGCCTCCGACAGTGAGGACGTTGCGGAACATCGGGCGGGTGTAGCGCACCCGAAGGATTCGGTCGCGGTGGACTTATGGGCAGAGGAAAGCCCTCCGCCCGGCACCGATGCCAGGGAGAAGCGGACGCCTGAAGACGGTTGCGGTTCGACGCCGGCGGTGGGCGTCAGAGACTCGGTTTCCCCCGATGACATGATCCGCTTGTCATGCGTCCGACGGGGCTTTGGCTCTGTCGGACCCACCTCACGCGCAAGCCGATTGCCGCGAACGTTGCGACCCTCGACCTGTCATTGCGAGATAGCCCATGACGCGGCAGTCTCCCGCGTGAGATTGCTTCGGCCGGACGGACCCGCAATGACACGGCGAAGGACCAGCCATGCGACTGACTGACGACCAACTTGCCGAATATGAGGAGCGCGGTTACCTGATCATCCGCGACCTGATCGATCCCGAGGAAGTCGCGGCGTTGCGCGCCGATCTCGGCCGGGTCATGCGGCTCGACACCGCGGAAGTAACAAAAGAAAAAAGCGGCGTCTTGCGCACCGTGTTTCGTGTGCACGATCCGCGCAGCCCGACCGCATCACCGCCATTCGCGACACTCGCGTGTCTGCCCCGGATCCTTGGGCCGGCGCAACAGCTTTTGCGCGATGACGCGCCCTACGTCTATCACAGCAAGTGCAATCTCAAGGAAGCGATCAAGGGCGAGATCTGGCAGTGGCACCAGGATTACGGGGCCTGGGCGAATGACGGCGTGCGCAAGCCGGATATGACCACGGCCCTGCTGATGCTGGACGAAGCGACTGAGATCGGCGGCTGTTTGTATTTCAGTCCGGGCAGTCACAAGCTTGGCCGTTGCGATCCGGAGCTAGATACGGAGACGACGTCCTACCGGTTGTGGACGGTGCGGAAACTTGACGTGGTCGCAGCGATGGAACAAATCGGCGATCCGGTCGCCATCGCCGGCAGGCCTGGCACTGTCGTTTTGTTCCACCCGAACCTCGTGCACGGTTCCGGTCACAACATGTCGCGTTATTCGCGCTGGCACATTTACACCGTCTACAACCGCGTAGCGAACCGTCCGCCAACACGTGAAAACGCCCGGCCCGAATGGGTGGTGGCGCGGGACACGACGCCCTTGCGGATGTGCAGTGATGACGGGATCGTCCGGCTGCGCCACGCGGCGTAACAATCGCTCCCGCTCGAGGACATCCGGAAGCGGCGCCAGCGGAGCTGTCGAGGCAGTCCCGACGCGCAGCCTCCGCCGCAGCACGTCGGTTTTCCATCACTCGTTGCGCCGCGGGCGCGACAGCAGGTTAGACATCGCCTCCGTCAGCGTGACGCGGCCACCCAGTAGGTGGGCGACAGCGCTACAGATCGGCAGGTCCACGCCGATGGCGCGGGCGACCAGGGCGGGTGCGGTGGCGACGCCCTCGGTGACACCGCTGCGGGTGCCCAATATGTCGGCCAGTTTATCGCCGTGCCCCAGCGCCACGCCCAGGCTGAAATTGCGGCTCGACTGGCCCGTGCAGGTGAGCAGCAGATCACCGAGACCGGACAGGCCCATCACGGTTTCAGCCCGCCCGCCGAGCGCCACCACGAGACGCGCGAGTTCGGCGAGACCACGGGTAATCAGCGCAGCACGGGCATTCTCACCGAGGCCAGCGCCAATCACCACGCCAGCCGCGATGGCGATCACGTTCTTCGCGGCTCCGCCAATCTGCGCTCCAATCGGATCGTCATTCCCGTAGAGGCGGAAGGCGGCGGTGGCGAGCGTTGCAATGACGCGCTCGCGGAGAGTGGCATCGCTGGCCGCGACGACCGCAGCCGCCGGCAGTCCGGCGGCAATTTCGTGCGCAAAGTTGGGTCCGGTCAGGATGGCGGCCGGTGTTCCGGGACGGACCTCCGCAATCACTTCCAGCGGCAGACGGAGGCTGCCAGTTTCTACGCCTTTGACGCAGGCGACGAGCGGCTCGACCGTCCGCGGCAGGCGGCTCAGCACCGCGCGTAAATGCTGCATGGGGACTGCGAGCAAACAAATGTCCGCGGCCTGGGACAGATCATCGATCACTCCGATTACCTCAGGCAGCCGTATACCTGGAAGCCGAGGGTTCTCGCGTTCGGCGGCGAGCCGCGCTGCGCGGGACGGGTTCCGCGCCCACAGTCGCACGCTGTTGCCGGCGCGCGCAGCCTGTACTGCCAGAGCAGTACCCCATGCGCCGGCGCCGATGACGGTAAGCTCACTCATCCGCAAGCCTTGTCAATTCTGCTGACGCTCCGGTCTCGTCCCTGCTCAGACGCTGCAACAGTGCGTCGAGGATGATAGGCGCATCGGTCTCGAAGCCGAAGGGCGGGTTGATCAGCAAAAGGCCGCATCCGTTCAGTCGCGCCGGATCGAGCGGCTCACGCAGGCAGAGCTCCGTGGCCACGACATCACGAACGCCGCTCCGGCGCACCGCCGTGTGAAACGCCCGTACCGGGGCACGGTGTTTGATCGGATACCAGGCCAGGAACGTGCCGTTGCGGAAGCGCGCGTGGCCGGTCGCAAGGCCGGAAGCCAGACGTTCTAACTCCCGCGAGTCTTCGAAGGGCGGATCGATCAGTACCAGGCCGCGCCGCTCGCGTGGTGGCAACAGCGCGCCGAGCGCCTCCCACGCGTCACGCTGGTGCACGGCGACCTGCCTGTCGTGGGCGAAGCGGCGGCGGAGTTCGCGCGCTTCGTCAGGGTGAAGTTCGCAGCAGATCAGTTGATCCGTTGATCGCAGCAGCGCACGAACCAGCGCCGGCGAACCGGGATATAAACCGAGCTGCCGCACCAATTCGACATAGCCGGCAAGCGGCGCCGGAGGATCCCGCAATAGCCGCTCGATGCCGTCGTGCCACTCACCGGTTCGCTCCGCGGGGCCCGAGGCAAGATCGTACGAGCCGGCCCCCGCATGCGTATCCAGTACGGCAACCGGCGTCGGCTTGCGTTGCAGCGCGAGCAGCACCCAAACCAGCAGTGCATGCTTCATGCAATCGGCGAAATTGCCGGCATGAAAGGCGTGGCGATAGTTCATGCCGGTGCCGCCGCGCCGCGATGGTGCAGAGCGTCAACGATGCTGCAATCCCGGTCATGATCGCCCGCCCATGATGGGGATTTCTGCAACGGTTGGTAACTCGCAATGACCGACAGCGTCGGACCTGTCATCCGGGTTGACCTCCCGCCGATGTGGCTGACCCACGACCGGATGAATCGTCCGGAGCTGGGTCGTGCCGGCGGGAGCCGGGACCCGTGCGGCGCGAATCCTGGCTTTCGCTGGGATGACGAGGGTCAGTGTGCGTTCGGGTCAGTTCCTCCAATCCCCAGCGCGGCCTGGGCGCAAAACCCAGCCCTTCCGTGAGCCCCAGCCGCAGACGCTCCATCCCCGCCCAGGCCACCATGACCGCGTTGTCGGTACATAACCGCACGGGCGGGGCGACCAGCCCGAACCCGGCAGCCTCAGCCGCCTTCGCCAAAGCGGCGCGAACCGTCGTGTTCGCCGCCACGCCGCCGGCCACGACCAGCAGCCGTGCGTCGGCGGCCCGCTGCCGCATCAGGGCCATCGCGTGCGCGGCACGATCCGCCAGCACCTCCGCCACGGCGCGCTGGAAACCTGCCGCGATGTCGGCCGCGACGGCCAGCGGCAACGCGCCGTCGCCACGGCGCGCCACATCAACCGCGACCGCTGTCTTCAATCCCGAGAAACTGAAATCGCACCCGGGCCGTCCCATCATCGGCCTGGGGAAGGCGTATCGTCCCGGGTCGCCGCTCGCTGCCAACCGCTCGAGCGCGGGGCCACCCGGCCAGCCGAGACCGAGCAATTTCGCGACCTTGTCGAACGCCTCGCCGGCCGCATCATCGACGGTGCCGCCCAGCCGTTCATGCCGCCCGACCCCGTGCACCGCCACGCATTGGCAATGTCCGCCGGAAATCAGCAGCAGCAGATAGGGAAACGGTGCGCCGCCCGCGACCAGCCCTGGCAATCGGGCGGTCAGCGCATGGGCCTCCAAATGGTTCACTGCGACAAAGGGCACCCGATGCGCCAGAGCGATGCCCTTCGCCAGCTGGCTGCCAACGATCAGGCCGCCGATGAGGCCCGGCCCGGCACTCGCGGCCACCCCGCCGAGCTCGCCGAACCGCAGGCCCGCGCGCCCCATCACACCCCGCACGAGGTCAGGCAGCAGCGCAAGGTGCGCCCGCGCGGCGATCTCAGGCACGACGCCGCCATACGGTGCATGTGCCCGCTCCTGGCTGGCGATGCTGTCCGCGAGCACGTGACCTTCCTCGTCCAACACCGCCGCCGCGGTCTCGTCGCACGACGACTCGATGCCCAGCACCGGCCGCATCCGTACTATCCCCACTTTCCATATGCCGTCCCAGGTAATAGGACGCGCGCATGAACGCCGCCACGCCGTTCCAGCACAACGTCCCCGCCGAGGCCATGCGGAACCCCCGCGTGCGGCCGCACACCCGCGAGCTGCCATTGCGGGTCGGCACGCGCGGCTCGCCTCTCGCGCTGGTGCAGACCCGTATCTTCCTCCAACTCCTCACGACATTCTGTCCAGTGCTGCGCGGCCTCGACGTGTTCGAGGAACATGCCATCCGCACCACCGGCGACAGAGTGCAGGACCGCCGCCTTGCCGAGATTGGCGGCAAGGGCCTGTTCGCCAAGGAAATCCACGAGGCCCTGCTCGATGGTCGTATCGATTTCGCGGTGCACAGTCTGAAGGACCTGGAGACCGAGCTTCCCAGCGGCATCGTCCTCGCGTGCACCTTGCAGCGCGAGGATGCGCGCGACGCGTTGATACTCGGCCCTGGGTGCGAGGATCCCGACCCCGCCGATCCGTTTGCCCGCCTGCCCGCACACGCGCTCATGGGCACCGCATCGGTGCGCCGCCAGGCGCAGTTGCTGCACGCCCGCCCGGACCTGCAGGTGATTACGCTGCGCGGTAACGTCCAGACACGGCTTGCCAAGGTGGAAGCCGGCGAGTGCACGGCCTCGCTGCTGGCCCTTGCCGGCCTGCGCCGGCTCGGTCTCGAAGGCCGCGCTTCCGTTATACTGGACGCCGATGCCATGGTGCCGGCGGCCGGACAGGGTATCGTGGGAATCACCGTTCGCACCGACGACAGCGAGCTGCACGAACTGCTCGCTGCCATCGAGGATCCGGAAGCCAAAGCCGTCTCCACCGCCGAACGAGCCCTGCTCGCCGAGCTCGACGGCTCCTGCCGCACGCCAATCGGCGGTCACGCGCGGCTATTGCCTGACGGCACGCTCCACCTCACCGGGTTGGTCGCTCGCGCCGACGGCTCTTTCCTGATCAAGCGCAGCCTGCGTGGCGGCATCCAGGATGCCGCGCGGATCGGCACCGAATTGGGAGCCAGCCTCCGTGCCGACTGTCCGAGCGACATCTTCGCCTGATTCTGAAATCACCGACTGCCCGTCGAGCGAACCGGCACAGGTTCTGATCACCCGTCCGGAGCCGGGCGCGTCAGTGACCGCGACCCGCGTCGCGGCGCTTGGTTTTGTGCCTCTCGTCGCGCCCGTTTTTGCGACGCGACAGATCGAGTCGGCGCTCCCGCCACCTGGGCACATCGCAGCCGTGCTGCTGACGAGCGGCAGCGCTGTCCCGGCCCTGCTGTCGGACTACCGCGACCTCCCGGTGCTGACGGTCGGCGATGCGACCGCAACACGAGCGCGTGCTGCCGGGTTCCACAACGTCCGCAGCGCGAACGGCGATGCAAGAGACCTGGCCAGCCTGGCCAAGGAGCAAGTGCCCCGGAACGCGCGGCCGATCCTGCTCGCTGTCGGGAAGTTCCAGGGGAATGCCCTGGCCGATGAATTGCGCGCGGGTGGCTTCCGCGTGGTGCGGCGGGTGGTCTATTCGACGATGCCAGCACGCGCGCTGAGCGCGCCCACCCTCGCCGCGCTGCGCGCCGGCCAGGTGCGGGCAGCGTTGTTCTTCTCTGCCGAGGCAGCCCAGCATTTCGTGCAGCTCGTGCAGAGCGCTGGCGTCGGCGCGGCGCTGCGATCAGTCGAAGCCATCTCTATCGGCCAGCCGGCGGCCGTGGCATTACGACGGCTGAACTGGCGGCTAATCCGCGTCGCCGCCCGCCCCAATCAGGATGAGATGCTCGCGCTGCTGCGATGACCATGCCGGAACCCACGCACGAAGCCGAACCGCCGCCCGAAACCACGATCGACACACAGCCTACCGCCAACCGACCACCGGCTCACGACAGTGAGCCGCCCGTCCTTCAGGGCGCACCGTCCCGACACGAGGGAGCTTCGCTGGTGGCCTGGTTGTGTGCCGTGGGTTTCGTCGTCCTTGCCGGCGCGATTGCATTTATCTGGTGGTATCCGCGGCCCGACGCCGCGCCGCTACAGGACCTCAAGCAGCAGGTTCAGGCGCTGGAGGGCCGCCTCGGATGGCTGGAGCGCCAGCCCGGCGAGCCAGCCGAGGTGCGACGGCTCACCGACCGGGTCTCAGCGCTGGAAAATCGACCGGTGGCCGACTTGGCCCCGCTCGAAGCGCGGTTGTCGGGGCTGGAACAGAAGAAGACGCCGGATACGCAGGGACTGGCGACCCGGATGGACGTTTTGTCGGGGCGGGTCGACGCATTGTCCGGCCACGACCGCGGCGCCGTTGCGCAACTCGCGCAGCGGCTGGATGCCGACGAGGCGCGCCTTTCGGCGCTCGAGCATAGCGCCCAGCAGGCGGCGGCCGACGCGAAGCAGGCCGCGCGACTGGCCCGCATCCAGACTGCCATGGTGGCGCTGAGCGCTGGGCAACCGCTCGGCGACCTCTCTGGCGCTCCGGCTGCGGTTGCGCGCTTCGCCGCCGCCGCGCCACCGACCGAAGCGGCACTGCGTCTTGCCTTTCCCAAGGCCGAGCATGCGGCGCTCGCCGCGTCAGAGCCGGACACGACGGGAAAGCCGTTCCTGTCGCAGCTTCTCGCCCGCGCTGAAAGCCTGGTGACGGTGCGTCAGGGCGACCACGTGCTGATTGGCAACAGCGCAGCGGGTGTGCTGAGCCGCGCACGCATGGCGCTGGACGCCGGCGACCTGGCGGGAGCGGTTGCGGCGGTCTCAACATTGTCCGGCCCTGCGGCGAGTGCCGTGGCGAATTGGCGCGCCGACGCCCAGTCGCTGGTCGACGCGCGCGCGGGTCTCGCCGCCATGGCTGCGCATCCCTGATGCGACGCGTTCTGTATTTCTTGCTCGCGGCCATCGTCGTGCTGGTCGTCGCGTGGTTCTTCGCCGGGCTGCCGGGCCGGATCACAGCCCAGATCGGCAATATCACGGTGGAGGCGGCGATACCCGTCGTCGCCCTCGGTCTGCTGCTGGCGTTCGTCGTCCTGTTCTTTCTGTTCCGACTGATCGGCGGCTTGATCCGGCTGCCGTGGCATCTCGACCGCTGGCGCAGCGCCCGGCAGCGCCGGCTGGGCGACGTTGCGGTGACGCGCGCGCTGTTGGCGCTCGCCGCCGGAGAGAAGGCGGGTGCGCGTCGTGAGGCGCACCGGGCTCGTCGCATGCTCAGCGACACGCCGCTGACCCTGCTGCTCGCGGCCGAGGCCGGGCGCCTGGCTGGACGCGATGATGAAGCGGAAGCCGCCTTCCGCCGCCTTTCGGAACGCGACGATGCCGCCTTCCTCGGCTATCGCGGCCTGCTGCGCCAGGCGATTGCACGTGATGACTGGGCGGAAGCGGCCGTGTTTGCCCGGCAGGCTGAGGCGGTACAGCCCGGCACGGACTGGCTGCGCCAGGAACGCGTCCGCCTGGCTATCCGCGCCGGCAACTGGGCCGAGGCGACGCAGCTGGCGGATGGAGCGGTCTCGCGTGGTGCGCTGGCGGCCGCGGCGTCCGAAGCAGAGCCGGACAAAGCTCGCGCGTTGAAGTTGGCACGCCAGGCATGGAAGGACGATCCAGCCCTGGCGCCCGCTGCGCTGGCCTACGCAGCGCGACTGCGTGCGGACGGGCGGGAGAGCCGCGCGCTCGCGGTGATCCGGCACTCCTGGACCCTCGCGCCTCACCCGGATCTGGCCACATTCGCGCTCGCGCCGTTCAGCGACACGCTGGCTCGGGTGAAGGCAGCGCAGCGGCTGACCGAGGCGAATCCCACGCATAGTGAAAGCCGGCTCCTGCTCGCGCGGACATCGCTGGAAGCTGGACTGACCGGCGAGGCCAGGCATCAGGCCGAGGCAGCACGCGACGCCGGCGTGAACCAGCGGCGGCTGTGGCTCCTGCTCGCCGACATCGAGGCCCGCGATCACGGTGATACCGAGACCGGAAGGGCCGCACAGCGAGAGGCGTTGCGCCGCGCGGCGACGGCGGATCCGGACCCGCAATGGCATTGCTCGGTCTGCCATGTTTCGTCACCGGCGTGGCGTGCCGCCTGCCCCAACTGCGGTTCGCCAGGCGGGCTGCAGTGGTCCGCGGATGCACCGGCCTCGTCCCCGGTTCAGGCGGTTCTGATCCACGACCCGGAACGCGGACGCGAGGTACTATGATCGCCATCCGCGTGCCCGAGCGCCTTGCACCGCAGGGTCCGCGCCGGTATAGACCCGCGCCTCAGTCTGCGCGCCGGGCCTGAATGGGCATGCCCGGCCGCGACTGCTTGCCATTTCGGCAGGCCCCACGAACAAGGAGAAGCAAATGCCCAAGGTGAAGACAAAGTCGTCGGTCAAGAAGCGATTCAAGATCACGGCGACCGGCAAGGTGCTGGCGGGTCCGGGCATGAAGCGGCACGGACTGATCAACCGCACACAGAAAGCGAAGCGTACCAACCGCGGCAGCCAGGTGCTGACGCCGGAGGACGGACGCACTGTGAAGCAATGGGCCCCCTACGGGCTACGGTAAGGAGACGGCACCATGGCACGCGTCAAGCGGGGAACCACCAGTCACGCCAGGCACAAGAAAGTCCTGGAGCAATCCAAGGGATTTCGCGGCCGTACGTCCACCACCGTTCGCGCAGCGCGCGAGCGGCTGGAGAAGTCGCTGCAATATGCCTATCGCGACCGGCGTACGAAGAAGCGCGATTTCCGCGCGTTGTGGATTCAGCGCATCAACGCAGCGGTGCGTGAACACGGCCTGACCTATAGCCGATTTATCGACGGGCTGAAGAAGGCCGGCATCGAGATGGACCGCAAGGTGCTGGCGGCGATCGCCTACGACGATGCGGAATCGTTCGCGGAGATCGTGAAAAAGGTGCAGGCCGCGCTTTGATCCGGTCCTCGCGTCCGATTGTCGGGATGGGCGCGCGCGCAGCGAAGTTTAGTTAAAGCGCAGATGGACACAGTTACACGCAGATGAGACGGGTCGGCGCCATGCGCGTGCCCTGCTTGTGTGCCC
>JASHQG010000801.1 GCA_030037665.1 Acetobacteraceae bacterium | reverse complement strand
ACCAGCGTCACCGCGATGATGCCGATCAGCTGGAGCCGGTAGGTGGGATAGATCAGGAAGCCGAGTTGCGTGACGCCCTCGCCCCAGGATGGCACCGGCACGCGCTGGCTGTTGCCGCCAAAGATGGCACGCAGCGCCTCCACCAGCACGATGCCGACACCAAAGGTGACCAGGATCTGATCCTCGGGTGGGCGCTGGTAGAACAGGCGGATGATCACACGCTCGATCAGCACGCCGACGATCAGCATGAAGAGACAGCCGACGGCAATCGCCAGGACGAAAGAGTTGGTGCTCTGCAGCACCACGAAGACCGCATAGGCACCGACCATGAACAGGGCGCCATGGGCGAAATTCAGGACCCCGAGCGTGCCAAGGATGATGGTCAGGCCGCTGGCGACCAGCGCCAGCAGCGAGCCCAGGGCCAGGCCGTTGAAAGCCTGGGAGATCAGCAACGGCATGCTCGGCATAGGTGGTTCCGTCGTCGTGAAGGCTCAGGTGTAGTCAGGCACATGGCAGCCGGCCGGTGCCGGTCCTCCCGTAAAGCCACGGCTCGTGTGCAGAAAATCTCGTCGTCCGACCCCGCGTTCGCGCGCGGGTGGTTCCATCTCCACGTCCCCTCAATCTCGCTGGCCCTGTGGCCCTTCTCGAGTGTCGCCTGCCTGCGGGCACCTCAATTACTTGGCCGCATCGGCTACGGCAACAGGGCAGCGCGGCGACGTGCGCACCTTGCGGATGGGCAATGCTTCGCGTAAGGCTACGCCGCGTTCAAGAACTCAAGTGCGGCATTGCTAAATTGGCATACTTGTATCCGCATGGCGGGTGGACAAGCAGGGAGGTTCGTTGAATGACCGAGACAAAAGGTATCGTGACGCCACGCCGCCGCATCCTGCAAGCCGGTGCCGGCTTGGTAGGCGGAGCACTGGCAGCAACTCTGCCGGACCGTGCGTTGGCCGCGGACCAGGCGCCGCTGGGCACCTGGCCGGAGGGGTCGTCCGGACCCACGGTGTTCGTCGGGCTGACCGTCCCGCGTACTGGCACCTACGCCGTGCCCGGCGAGGACGAAATCAAGGGCATACAGCTGGCCATAGAGCACATCAACAGTGGCGACCCGCTGATGCGCAAGATCGCCACCAAAATCACCAAGGGTGTGCTCGGCAAGCAGGTCACCTACGGCATCGCCGATTCGCAGGCCAAGCCGAACGTCGCGGTGGAGAACGGCTCCAAGTTTATCTCGGAGAACAAGGCAGTGTTGATTGCCGGCAGCGTTTCCTCGGCCGAGGCGGTTGCGCTCAACAAGCTGGCGCAACGTGAGAAGGTGATCTATCTGCCTATCATTAGCGGCTCCAACGACACGACCGGCAAGGATTGCGCCCGTTATTCCTTCCGTGAATGCTTCTACGCGCAGACTGCGGCGGCGGCGCTGGCGCCCTTCATTATCAACCATCTTGGCAAGAACAAGAAAATCGCCTTTCTGACACCGGACTACACCTACGGCCACACGGTGCGGCAGTCGTTCCAGGCAGCGACAGCGAAGGGCGGGGGCTGGACCGTGGCGACCAACCAGGTCTGCCCCCTGGGCGCTGGCGACTACAGCAGCTATCTGCTCAACATCGCCAACAGCGGTGCCGACGTCTTCATCAACATCAACTTCGGCAACGACGCGGTGCAGTCGATCAAGCAGGCGAAGCAGTTCGGCGTGCTCGACAAGATGACGCTGGTGGTGGCGTACAACACACCGTTTTTGGCGCGCGATGTTGGTCCGGATCTGATGCAGGGCGTCTACGCAGCGACCGATTTCTGGTGGACTCTCGAAGACAGATATCCGGTGGCGAAGGAATTCGTTGCGGCATTCGAGAAGAAGTACAACTACAAGCCGGAGTGGGGCGCCCAGGCCGGCTACATGCAGTTCGCCTTGTGGGCGGATGCGGTGTCGCATGCCGGCACGTTCTATCCACCGGCGGTGATAAAGTCGTACGAAGCGGCCCGAAAGACCGAATCTACTGTCGGCGAGGTTTGGTTCCGCGCTGAGGATCATCAGCTGGTACGGCCAGTGATCATCCAGCGTGGCAAGAAGAAGGCGGACATGAAGAATCCCGAGGACTATTACGAGGTCGTCGAGGTGGTGCCGGGTCTGCCGCTGATGCAGGCGCCGGACGCATTCGGCTGCGAGCTAGGGCCGTACAGGTGATGTGGATTTGCCGGGGCCGGTGGCGAAGTGGCCCCGGCCACTGCATGCTCCAACGGCGGCGACATATCCAGTGCCTGATCAACCGTTGCGGGGCGGCGACGGCTGTCAGCATCCAACGCAATCGCGTGAACATCATCATTCATCAATGACAGGCGCTGCGGATTGTGCCCGCCACGTGCGGAGAGCGCATTCAGGGCCGATGTATCGCGGTCGCCTCGGGATGTTGCCGACCATGACGCGGGAGTGGAGACGGCCAGCAAGGCGACGGCAGTGAAAGAGCGGCGGTTACCGGCTGTGCCATAACGACCTCCCCGGAAAACACGATGGCTGCCCGCGTCTTGCCGGCGCGCACAGGTCGACGCGGCGTGCCGATGGCACGCACGGTGGTCAGTCTCCCCTGGATGCGATCGGCCCAGCCCGACATTGCCGCTCGACATGACGACGACTGGTTGCAAAGATGTGGCGTACAAGCAGCATCGCTGCGCGCGAGGTTAAGCCTTCGTCATGCGCGCTGACGTCGCTTGCATTGCGAGCGCTTTCCGTTATGTCCGCCGTCAACCGAACGCGCAGGGAGGGGGGAAGGGGGTGACGTGACCGCCGGCGGAGAACCTGTGCTGATTGAGATTGACGGATTGACCAAGCGCTTCGGCAGCTTCACCGCGGTCGATCACGTATCGTTTCGTGTGGCACGCGGCGAGGTGCTGGGGTTCCTCGGCCCGAACGGCGCGGGCAAGTCAACGACGATGCGCATGCTGTCGGGGTTCATGATCCCGACTGAGGGCACGGCAAGTATCTGCGGTCACGACGTGCAGACCGACGGCGTAGCGGCTCGGCGCGCGCTGGGCTTCCTGCCGGAAGGTGCGCCGACCTATCCGGAAATGGCCGTCATCGCGTTCCTGCGGTTCTGTGCCGAGGTGCGCGGCTTTCGCGGTGCCGCGCTCAACGAACGGGTAGAGCATGCAATCGGGCTGACGCATCTCGATCCGGTACGGCTTCAGCCGGTTGAGACGTTGTCGAAGGGGTTCAAGCGCCGGGTTGGCCTGGCGCAGGCGCTGCTGCACGATCCGCCGGTGCTGGTGCTGGACGAGCCGACGGACGGGCTCGATCCCAACCAGAAGCATGAGGTGCGGACGCTGATCAAGCGTATGGCACCAGACAAGGCGATCGTCATTTCCACGCATTTGCTGGATGAGGTGGACGCCGTCTGTACGCGCGCAATGATCATAGCGCACGGCAAAGTCCTAGCGGACGCGACACCCGCCGAGTTGGCAAGGATGCACCCATCAGGGAGGCTGGACGACGTGTTTCGCGCGCTGACGATGCCGGAGGCCGCGTGAGGGGGACCGCTGTCATAAAGCTCCTCCGCTTCGCGGGAGAGGTCACATCGCACAGCGGCGTTGATGGGCGACCAACCGTCGGACAATGCGCCTCGCACGTCAGGATCGTTCGCCCCGCAGCCATGACGTTCTGGTGGCTCGAACTCTCCGGCTTCCCAGGCGAGGCATGGTGATGCGCAATACTCTCATCATCGCACGGCGCGAGCTCGGCGGCTATTTCGCAACCCCTGTTGCTACCGTGTTCATCGTGATCTTCCTGATCCTGCAAGGTGCGCTGACCTTCAACCTCGGCGATTTCTTCGACCGCGGCCAGGCCGACCTCAACCCGTTTTTCACCTTCATCCCGTGGGTCTTCCTGCTGCTCGTACCCGCGATCACGATGCGGCTCTGGGCCGAGGAACGCCGCCTCGGCACGATCGAACTGCTTCTGACTCTGCCTATCACCCAGGCGCAGGCGGTCCTCGGAAAGTTCCTCGCCGCCTGGGCGTTCTGTGCCATCGCACTTCTGTTAACCTTCCCGTTCGTCATCACGGTTAACATCCTCGGCTCACCGGATAACGGCGTCATCGTCTCAGGCTATGTCGGCTCCCTGCTGCTCGCCGGCGCCTTTCTCTCTGTCGGTGCGGCGTTATCCGCCGTGACGAAGAACCAGGTGATCGCCTTCGTGCTGGCCGTTGCAGTGTGCTTCGTCTTCGCCGTCGCGTCATATTCCGTGGTGACCGACTTCCTCTCGCGCAACACGCCGGTTCTGGCCGACATCGCTCGCCGAATCGCCATCATCGATCGGTTCCAGGACTTCACCCGCGGTGTCGTCAGCGTCCGCGACTTGATCTACTTCGCGAGTTTCATCGGCTTCTGGCTGTTCGTGAATGCCGTGCTGGTGGATCAGCGGAAGGCAGACTGACACGATGCGCCGGCGCTTTTGGACATCACTGGGCGGCATCCTCGCGGTTGCGGCCATCGTCATTGGCATCAACATGTTCGCCGACGCCCGTTTGGCCAACGTGCATGTCGACCTGACCCAAAACCACATCTACACGCTCTCGCCTAGCACCCGCGCGGTCCTGCGCGGCCTGAAAGAACCGATCACGCTGAGCTTGTTCTATTCGCGCGAGCTGGGCAGCACCGCGCCGGTGTATGGTGCCTACGCCGACCAGGTACGCGAGATGCTGCGCCAATACGCTTCCCTGGCGAATGGCAACCTTAAGCTGAAATTCTATGACCCGCAGCCGTTCAGCACCACCGAGGACCGAGCGATGGCTGACGGGTTGCAGGGCGTGCCGCTGGATGAGGCCGGCACGCAGGTTTATTTCGGCCTGTCCGGAACCAACATGCTGGATACCCAGAAGAGCATCGCGTTCTTCCAACTCGACCGCCAGCGTTTCCTGGAATACGACCTGACGAAGCTGGTCTATCAACTGTCCAATCCGAAGCGTCCCGTCGTCGGCGTGATGTCGTCGCTGCCGCTCACCGGCAATCCGCAGCTGATGATGATGACGCAAGGCCGCAGCGGCGGGCAGCCTTATGCCTCGATCGAGATGCTGCGGCAGACCAACGCGGTGAAGACCGTGCCGGTCGATGCGCAGGTGATTGACCCGGATATCCAGGTGCTGCTGGTGGCCCAGGCGGAGCACCTGCCGGTGGCGACGCAATACGCGATCGATCAGTTCGTCATGCGCGGCGGCCGGCTCATGGTGATGGTGGATCCGTGGAGCGAGGCGATGGCCGAGCAGCCGAACCCGAGCGGCATGCCGGTCATGGACGCTCAGTCCGACCTGTCAAAGCTCTTCAAAGCCTGGGGCATCGCGTTCAATCCCAACGAGGTGGTCGGCGACCTGACCGGCGCGTGGCGTGTCCGCACCAGCCCGGACGACACCGCACAGGCGGTCAACTACGTCGCGTGGTTCAACATCCGTCACGGCATCAATCGCACCGATCCCGCGACGGCTGATCTGAAGCAGGTGACGGTTGCCTCGCCCGGGTTCATCGCTAAGGCACCAGGTGCGAAGATCGATTTCACGCCACTGCTTACGTCGTCGGCGCAATCGGCGCTGATTCCGGTCAATGAAGTGAAAATGCCGGATCCGGCAAAGATCCTCGCGGCGTTCAAGCCATCCGGCACACCGCGCGTGATCGCCGCACGCATCCACGGCGTGCTGCATTCCGCCTTCACAGGCCCGCCGCCGGAGCCGAAGGGCCAGACGCGACCGACGAACTTCCCCGCCTACATCGCCGAGACCAACGGCCCGGCGAATCTGGTCGTGGTTGCCGATTCCGACGTTCTGGCGGACCGGTTCTGGGTGCGCATGTCGGACTTCTTCGGCCAGCAGGGCGCGCTGCCATTCAGCGACAACGGTCCATTCGTCGCCAACCTGATCGATACGCTCGCCGGCGGCAATGCACTGATCGGGCTGCGGGCACGCGGCGATTCCAGCCGGCCGTTCACCCTCGTGGACCAGATGCAGGCACAGGCTGAGGCGCAGTTCCGCCAGACCGAGCAACGCCTTGAGGACCATCTGGATTCGGTGCAGAAGCAGCTGACCGCGCTGCGACAGGGCAGCAGCGGCGGCGCGATGGAAAAGGCCGCCAGCATGCAGGCGGTTATCACGCCGGCGCAGCGCGCGCAGATCGAGGCAGCGCGCAACGATATCGTACAGACCCGCGAGCAATTGCGTGCCGTGCAGTACGATCTGAACCGCAACATCGACCACCTGGAGGATCAGTTGCGGTTCTTCGACATCCTGCTGGTGCCGGCGGTGTTGACAGCGGTAGCAATCGTACTCGGCATGTTACGCAACCGACGGCGCGCAAGGGCACGCGCATGAGTGCTCGCACGCTCATAGTGCTGATCATCCTGGGCGTTATCGCCGTGGTTGGCGGCTGGTATTTTGGTCCAGGTAGCGTCCCGAGCGAACAGAAGTCGGTTTACGCTGGAAAGCTGATGTTCCCGGATCTGGTCCCGAAGCTGCAGAACATCGCACGTATTGAGCTGGAGCACGACGGCAAGATCTTGACGATCGCCCATCATGGCGACCACTGGGGCCTCGTTGATCGCGACGGATATCCGGTGCAGGAAGCGAAGCTGCGATCGATGCTGACGGCGCTGACAGAGTTGCGGCTGGTTGAGCCGCGCACGTCCAAACCGTCACAGTACGCAACGCTCGGTGTTGAGAGTGCAAACGCCAAAGGATCCAGTTCCAACCTGCTGCGCATTTTTGACCGGTCCGGCAAGGTCACCCTCGCGCTGCTCGTCGGCCACCAGCGCTCCGGCACGGCAGGTCATGCGCCGGAGGAGGTCTATGTACGGCATCCAGGCGACAAGCAGAGCTGGCTGGCCGAAGGGCACCTGGAGGTGGACGCCGATCCGCAAGTCTGGCTGGATCGGGACATCATGAACATCGACCACAGCCGGATCACCAAGGTCACGGTATCCCATGCGTCAGAGACGCTGGAATTCGACAGAACCGGCGACAAGTTCACCCTTCTCACGCCGGCACAGCATCCGAAGCTCGACAGCTACAAGCTGGAGGATGTCGCACGCGCTTTGGAGCTGTTGACCTTCGAGGACGTCCAGCGCAGTGGGTCTCCGCCCGGCAATGAACTCGGCACGTCGGTGTTCACCACCAACGACGGGCTGACGGTGACCGCGCACGTCTTCCAGTGGCCGAAGGACCCCCTGCAGACGGGCGGGGAAGGAGACATCGCGGTCCGCTTCAGCGTGACCGGCGTCGATAAAGCGGAACCGGAGGCGGCACGACTGGAGTCGCTCGTCAATGGCTGGACTTATGCGTTGGGGTCCTGGAAGAAGACGTCGCTGGTGCCCAGTCTGAGCGATCTGGCTGCGCCGACGCCGGAAAAGCCGGCCACGGTAAGGCCGTGAGCGACCGGGAATATCCGGCCCGGCCCATCGTCGGCGTCGGCGTGATCGTGCTGAAGGCCGACAGCGTGTTGCTCGTCCGGCGCGGCAAGCCGCCGAATGTCGGAAGCTGGACGCTGCCGGGGGGCGCACAGGAGGTCGGCGAGACGGCGGAAGAAGCCGGCCGGCGCGAACTGCTCGAGGAGACAGGCGTCACCGTCGGCGAGCTGCACTTTGCCGCCCAGGTGGACAACATCCGCCGCGATGCCTTGGGGCGCGTGCAGTTCCACTACACGATCCTGGATTTCGCCGGGCGCTGGGAGTCGGGCGAGCCAGTGCCCGCCTCCGACGTGTCCGAAGCGGTCTGGGCGCCGCTGGACCGGCTGGACCAATTCCATCTGTGGCATGAGGCCTACCGCGTTATCGCGATCGCCAGAGAGATAGCCCGGTAGCCGCCCGCTCCCTCGGGCTTGGCCCGCAAGATCGGGTCTCGCCCGAGCACCCGGGTCCGCACGTGGGCGTAAGCACAAGCCGTATCGTTCCGCTTGCCTTGCATGTCCTGCGGATCAGCCCCGCGCCTCGGGGCCCGATTCTCACGGCTTCGTGATGCTGCGGTCGCGAAAGGAGCGTCAATATTCCTGTCGTATGGGATGCAACGAAACTGAATCGATGACGGAATGAATCCCGGAGACTGGAAGCCGCACTCCACGAACGACGGCGCAATGTCAGCGCTGATGGCCGGCTGCGTGCTGATTGCCGTCGTGCTTGGCTCGCTCGAACTCATGACGATCCTGCATACCTTCAATGAGGGGCCGTTGGTCGGCGACATGGTGACGTTCCGCTCGAAGGGGGTGGGCATCGACGAGGACCCGATGAAGGTCGCTGTCGCTGCTGCGCCGGCCAATCGAACCTGTGTTCTCAGTCCGGAAGTGATGCGGGCCGACGGCGGCAGCCTGGTGGTCGAGGCGAGGGAATCGCCGGCGGCTCAGTCGCTCTACCGTGTGCATTGGGCCGGTGCGCACACCGCGAAGGGCGCGGAGGATTGCGGCGATCAGGCCAACCTGGTGTTGTCGGCCAACAATCTGCGCGCTCTGGCCAGCGCGACCGGAGAACTTGCTCCGGATGGACGGATCAAGGCGCGGTTCTGACGCGCACGCTACCGGAGCGTCGCCGCAGCATCCTCGTCCCCGGCGCGGCGCAAGGTGTGCGGAACACGGTTCCTCCTCTGCTCGAATTGTCCTCGGCCCACAGCTGCCCTCCGTGCGCCTTCACGATCGAGCGGCGGATGGAGAGCCCGATCCCCATAGCAGCGCCTTTGGTGGTGAAAAACGGCTCGAACAAATGCGCGCGCATTTGCGGTGCCAGTCCGGGGCCGGTGTCGGCGACGCTGACTTCGATCTACTTGTCGCCGTCGGATGTGGCGCTGATGAGCAGCTCGCGGCGCGGCATGTCCTGCATCGCTTCCGCCGCATTGCGTACCATGTTGAACAAAACCGCTGAATCTGCACGCGGTCTGCGGAGACGAGTCTGGCCGCGGGGTCAAATTGCGTCGTCAGTCGCACGCTGCTGGCCGTCAGACTGGACGCGGCCAGCGCGACCGCCTCATCGATGACCGCGCGCAGATCTGCAGCACGCCGGTCCGTCGCGCCACCGCAGGCGAAGTTCCGTAGCCTCCGGGTGATCTGCTGCGCCCGTTCGGCTCGCGGCGATTTTGTCGAGCGCCATGCCGGCCGCCTGTAGGTTGTTGGCGGCAACCAGGCGCCGGGCGGCGCTGGTATAGTTGCCGATGGCGGTCAGCGGCTGGTTGATCTCGTGCACCAGCGTGGACACCAGCTGGCCAGTTCGGTGAGCCGCTGCGCGTGGAACACTTGCGCCCGCACCTCCCGCAAGTGGCGCTCTTGTTCGTGGCGTTCAGTCAGGTCGCGGACAATCGTGGAGGCGCCAATCACCGTAGCGGCCTCGTCGCGGATTGGCGCGATGCTGACCGATACCGGGAATTGCGTGCCGTCCTTGCGCTGTCGGACGGTGCCGGAGCGTTCCGCCGAACCGCCGCCGCGAATGCGATCAATGATCGCAGTCTCTTCGTTCACCCGATCAGAGGGAAACAGAACAGGGACGGAGCGGCCGAGCATTTCGTCAGCCGGATAGCCGAACATCACTTCGGCCGCGCGGTTCCACGACATGAGGATACCGTTCAGGTCCTTCCCGATGATCGCATTATTGGACGATTCGACGATTGCGGTGAGCCGCCGCATGTCAGCATCGGCCTTCAAGTGCACCTCATGTCAAGCCGAGTTTAATGACCCGGGTCGGCTGGCCCGCCGCGTCGGTTGGCATGATCCAGTGGGCGGCCACACGCACCGTGCGGCCATCACGGGTGCGCCGGGTCAGGTCGCCGTGCCAATGTCTTGCCGCGAACAGTTCGGCCCGGATCGCCTCGCGTGGTCGCGGAAACACCGTATGCAGGAGGTCATGCGCCGCGCGGCCGAGGGCATCGGCACGCGGCACCTGTAGAGGCGCTCGGCCCCACTCATCCACGCCATGGCCGTTTCGTCGAGAGAACGAACCATCGCCGGCGTGGCATCGAGAATCGCAAGGAGGCCATCGTCAGGGAATAACCGACCCACCTCGGGCGGCGGGTGGGACTCCTGCTCATCGATGTCGGGCGTTCTCGATTTTTGTCACCGGTCAGCGGATGACCGCAAGGCTTGGCGCCAGCATCGCCAGCGTGTCATGGCCATGCGCCGCCGCCGCTTGTTCCCGCGCTTGCCGGCCTGGTGCCGCCGCAGCAAGAATGCCGGTCAGCCAGGAGCCTCTTCCATGCCAACCAGCCTGTCAGCCAAGCAAGTCGCACAATACCGCCGTGACGGATTCCTGTTCCCCGTTGATTGCCTGACCGCCGACGAGGTGCGCTACTTCCGCGGCCGGCTCGAAGCGTTCGAGCGTGCGCAAGGCGATACTTTTGGCAAGCTTCCCAACCTGGTCCGATCGAAATCTCATTTGCTGTTCACGTGGATGGACGAACTGGTGCGCCATCCGACGATACTCGACGCGGTCGAGAGCATTATCGGCCCGAATATCCTCATCTATCATCTCACGTCGTGGCTCAAGGAGCCGCATGAACCGTCGCACGTCTCATGGCATCAGGACGGCACATATTTCGGCCTGGAGCCGACGGAACAGTTAACCGCGTGGATCGCGTTGACCGATTCGACGCGGGAGATGGGCTGCATCAAAGTTCTGCCCGCCAGCCACGTGCTCGGCCAGAGGCCGCATGACGACACATTCACGCCGGGCAATCTGCTGTCACGCGGCCAGACGATCCGCCACAAACTCGATTACGACAATTACGTCATGATGCCCCTGCAGGCCGGGCAGGTCTCGCTGCATCATACGCATATCGTGCATTGCTCGGAGCCGAACCGCAGCGATCAGCGCCGCATCGGCATCGGCGTCAGCTACATCCCGCCGCACTGCCGCTTGGTCAACGACGTGCGGGTGACGGCGGCACTGGTGCGCGGACGCGATGATTTCCGTCATTTCGATCCGGAGCCGCGGCCGACAGGCAATTTCGACGCTGGCTCGCGCGCCGTGCACGCCGCCGCCGTGGAGCGGTTCTTTGAGTCGAACAAGTTGCTCGCGGCGCGACGGCGCAGTGGCCAGGTGGGGATTTAGCGCGTTTTCACGCCTGCTGCGGCAGCGGCGGAGCCCACATCGTCATGGCGAGGAGCGCGGCGACGAAGCAATCTCCGGCGGGAGATTGCTTCGCCTTCAGTCCCGCCATCGCACGGGGTCAATTCAGCCCATAAAACCCCTTGGCTCCGCCGGCCATCACCGCGGCCTGCGTCGCCGCCGGCGCGTTGCCGAGCAGCGCTCGTACCTTCGCCGGAGCGCCGGGGAAGAACCCATCCGGATGCGGATAATCCGTCGCCCACAGGATCTTTTCGGGACCGACATAATCCGCCAGCGCGCTCAGACATCCTTCCACCGGCTCGAACGCGATCCAGCAATTGCGCTGGAACAACTCGGAAGGCCGCGTCTTCAGCCCCGAATCGTTGAACCCGACATCATCGAAATGCCGGTCCATGCGGTCCAGCCACGGCGCGATCCAGCCTCCGCCGGACTCCAGAAATGCTATCCGCACCTTCGGATGCCGCTCGCACACGCCGCCCCAGATCACCGCCATGCAGGCCAGCATCATTTCCAT